>JALVRO010000211.1 GCA_027031265.1 Bacteroidales bacterium
ACCACAAAAAAAGAGGCGCCAGAGCGCCTCTTTTTTTATTCTCATTATGATCAACCTTGTTAGTTCTTTTCTAAAGATTTGTTTAAACTGCACACAAAATGGAGAAGTAAAATATATTCTGTATACTGAATCCCGTTAAATCAAAACCTTAAAATATAGTTTGTAATATATTGATAATTAGATATATAAAAGACGCCCCATAGGGGGCGTCTAAAAGCAAAATTTAAGTCCAGGCTTTTAGAATCCAGTCCAGCTTGAGCTTGTAACAAAACGGATTTTTTTGACACGGGCAGGGTTAATACACATTACAGGGATCTGTGAAGAATTGAAGATAATCTGCTCATCCCAAGTGTCAAACATTGGCAAAGTTGATTCTGCACTGGTTATAATCATGATCAAATCAGCATCATTCACAACTGCATAGTCAATAACCTGCTTTGCAAAGTTTCCAGCCCATTCACTGGGATTAGCAACCGTGTATCGCACATTGTTCTCCTCAAAGGCATCACGAATCTGCTTAATAATAACATTCATTTTTTTCTGCCAGATCTTATCATTTTCCTCTTTAGGGAAAATATGAATCTTTGCATCAAAAGTCTTGGCTATACTAATAGCCAGCCTAACTTTCTGACGATCGTCAGTAACTGGTGTCACAGGGAAGACTATATTACGATAGCCTCCGGTGTATTTTTTCTTCTGCACAACAATAGTTGGAACATCAGTATTGTTAATTACTTTCAGAGCATAACTACCAGTAAGCCTCTGGAATCCAACCTTGCCGTGTGTCCCAAGAATTACAAAGCTGACATTTAAATCTTTGGCAGTCTGGCCAATTGCTTCAAAGATATTACCTTCTTTAAGCACGCCCTGGACTTCTACTCCGAATTCTTCTGATTTTTCTTTAGCATAGTCATCAAGCTGTTTCTGGAGATCTTCAATAGTTTGACCCTTCTCTTTTAAGAATTTTTTTGTTTCTTTTGTGACAACATGAAGAAGGTAAACTTTATAGTTGAAATGTGTGGCTAAATCACATCCATGATTCACTGCATTGTCACATACTTCCGAGAAGTCTGTAGGGATAAGCAGAGCATTTTTTTCTTCCATGGTAATAGTGTTTTATTTTTATCATAATTTACAAACTTTGTTCCTAAAAATCAATAGATTTGACTAAAATTATAAGGAAATTTTAATAGGTTTCTTAACAAAAGTTAATAGTATGACTGAATTTTCTGAAATTCAAATAATTAAGGCCTCTGCAGGAAGTGGTAAGACACACACACTGGTGGCTAGTTATGTGTGCATGCTGTTTAAGGCAGATAGTAATAGGAAGTTTGCCAATATTTTGTCTGTTACATTTACCAACAAGGCTGCCGAGGAGATGCGCATAAGAATACTGGCGGCATTAGATCAGATAATACAACGGGGAAGCAAGTCAAGCTATTTACAGGGCTGTGAGCTGGATTTATCAGATGATCAGGTAAAGCAAAAAGCTTTAAAAATAAGAAAGAAAATTTTGCATGATTATAGCTATTTTTCAGTTAGCACAATTGATAGTTTTGTGCAAAGGGTGGTTAGATCATTTGCGTTTGAATTCCGTCTCCCAGTCAATTTTCAGATACAGTTAGACAAAGAAAAAATAAAACTTGCCCTCTATGACATGCTTATGGACAAAATGCTCACTGACCAGGGATTGCAGCGATGGATCGAGATGTTTGTGATGGATAGGTTATCGGAGGATAAAACCTGGAAGGTGTCTGATATACTCAAAAGCATGTTTGAATTTTTATTCAAAGAAGATTTTTGGCTTATTTATAATCTGCACAGGGACAAGTTTACCCGCGAGAATCTAGAAGTTTTACGAGGGCAAATCGACAGAATAATTACTGATTTCAGAGTTAAAATAGAGGAAATACAGCAGAAGGTCAGAAAGCTTTTAGAACCAATTGAATATAAGTTGAATAGTGGTGCTCCTATTCCAAGGGATTTGAAGAATTTGTTTAAGAAATTACAGGGGATCGATGAGTTTTTTGATTTTGAGGATGAGCTTAATAAAGGTTATATTATCAAATTTTATAGTCATGAAACAGACTTACTTCCTAAGAGTTTAAAAGGCAAAGATCCAGAGGTAATAGATTATTTTTTGTCTAAAAAAGACGAATTTTGGAGTATTGTGGACCTGCTGTTTCAGATTTACCAGAATGATTATAAGGAAGTTTTGACAGCAAGGGCGATTAAAGAAAATTTTTACACTTTGGGTCTGTTTGTTGATTTGGTGCAGCTTTTGGAGCAGTATCGCACCCGTTATAATGAATTTTTAATGCTTGATTTGAGTATTTTCTTGCGTAAAATTATTGGACAGAGCGAGGCGCCTTTTATTTACGAGAAAATAGGACAGAGAATAGAAAACCTTTTGATTGATGAGTTTCAGGATACTTCCCGGTTCCAGTGGGAGAATTTTGTCCCATTAATTGAAAATTCTTATTCCCAGGGCCATGGTTCTTTGATTGTTGGTGATGTTAAGCAGTCAATTTATCGATGGCGTAATGGAGATTGGAGACTTTTGCTCTATGAGATTAAGGAACGCTTCCCTTCGGCTAAGGAGAAAGTTCTCAATGTTAACTACCGAAGCCACAGGAATATTGTGGCGTTTAATAATAAATTGTTCCCTGAAATAGTCCAATTAATAAAAATTTCATTTACAGGCATTGAGCAGAAGATTTCTGAGACAATCGGGAAAGCTTACAAAGATGTTGTGCAAAAAGTTGCAGATAAGAATTTGAAAAACAGTGGATTAGTAGAGGTTGTTTTTACCAAAAATGCAAAAATCACAAAGGCAAAAGATGTTATTCTGGATCAGCTTGTCGGAAGAATAAAACAGCTGAAAGCTAATGGGTACAAATACTCTGATATAGCAATACTTGTTAGAACTAACAATGAAATCAAACTTATAGTAGATAGGCTTATTAAGGCTTCAGAAAAAAACGAATTGCCTAATTTGTCTATTCTATCTAATGTCTCGCTTTTTGTTAATACTTCAGCTGCTGTCCGTCTAATAATTAGTGCACTTCGCTATATTGATTTGCTCTCTTATGATGAGCAGGAGCTCAAAGAGACAAAGAATGAGGAAGAGCAGACAAATAGTGACATGAGGCAGAATGAAGTTTTCTACTATCTGGCTATGGTTGTGAAATATTTTTATGAAGTGCATGGTAAGAATTTGAATATTAATCAATTACTCTTGGAGGCAGACAGTGATAAGCTCTTATCTTTGCTACCCCAAGAGTTTGCTAATGCTCATAAAGAATTAAAGAGAATTACCCTGTATGACCGTGTGATGACATTGATAAAAATCTTTAGACTTAATGAGATTGAGAGAGAATTACCTTATTTGCGGACGTTTGAAGACTTTGTCCTGGATTTTATGTACGGGGAGGGTTCTGATATAAAGCTATTCCTGGATTTGTGGGAAGAAAAAAGTCAATCCCTTACTGTGGACCTGGCTTATAACGAGAATGCAATTACTGTCATGACAATACATAGCTCTAAGGGACTTGCTTTTAATATCGTTATCATACCTTTTGCTAATTGGCCATTAAAACCTAAGTCAGATGTTACTGTGTGGACTCAACCAGTAGGCAACAGGTTCAATCATATACCTGTTTATCCAATAAAATATAAGCAAAAATATTTCCGCACATATTTTCAGAAGTCTTTAGAGGAGGAACTTGTCTTTTCGATAATGGATTCCATAAACGCATTATACGTGTCTTTTACCAGGCCAAGGGAGCAACTTATTGTGTATTCAATAACTAAGTTTGCACAAACAGAAAATTCTACAGCAAATTACATAACTGTCGGGGATTTACTTTATAATGCATTGAAGCCATTAGTATCTATACCTGGTTCAGAGTTCTCATTAGAAGAGACTTCTATAGAGACTGAGAACGAAGAGTCACTGCCCTGGATTATTATTACTAAGGGGCGCCAGAACACAGATTACCATAGAGACTCGGACAATACAGAAATCGAGAGGTTGGGGATGGAACAGCATGTGCTAAGTGAATACAGGATATCAGATTGGCGGGATAAGGTTGATATAAAGTTTGCCTGGCGTGAAATGTACAAGGATAGAATAGAAGAGCTTCGTCAGGCTATTGACCGAGGTCAGCTCTTGCATAAGATAATGTCTGAGGTCGAAACACTAGAGCAGTTATGCCAGGTCGTTTCCCGTTATCATGCAGATGGTCTTCTGGGGGAACTGGATCCCCAAGAACTTACCAGTTACTTAGAGCAAATGATTAAAAAAGCTGGAGTTGTTGATTGGTTTTCAAGTAATTGGCATGTAGAGAATGAAATGAGTATAATTTTACCTGGCACTGGTGTAGAGCGCCGTCCAGACCGTGTTATCTATAATGATAGACAGA
This sequence comes from Bacteroidales bacterium, assembly GCA_027031265.1. Classification (GTDB taxonomy): domain Bacteria; phylum Bacteroidota; class Bacteroidia; order Bacteroidales; family S143-33; genus S143-33. Next base: position 4,425 of record JALVRO010000211.1, read on the forward strand.
TTATTGTTGTAGATTTTAAGTTTGCTAGTCCTGAACGTGCACATAAAAAACAGGTGCAGGAATATGTGGAACTTTTGTCACAGATTTACCCGGACAGGGATATACAGGGCTATTTGTTATATGAGGACGGTAGTTTGGTCAAAGTTTAAATTATCTTGAATTTTTCTTAAATTTGTATTAAACACTAATCATGTGAAAGATGAAAATCCTGAGCACACAACAGATTAAAGAGGCAGATAAATATACAATAGAAAAAGAGCCGATTCTGTCAATAGACCTCATGGAGCGAGCTGCAAGTAGAGCCGCAGAATGGATATTACGTGAAATAGGTGCTAATAATGACTTTGCTATTTTCGTAGGTCCTGGGAATAATGGTGGAGATGGCCTGGTGATAGCTAGATTATTGGATCACGCACAGCGGGAAGCCAATTTAACCAATCATGTTAATGTTTATGTGGTAAAATTTTCAGACAAATATTCAGAGGACTTTAAGATTAATCTCGACCGCTTGAAAAATACGAATGTTGTTGTACATTATATCACTTCTTCAGATGACTTTCCACATCTTACAGACAATCAGGTTGTTGTAGATGCGATTTTTGGCTCTGGATTATCACGTCCTGCAAGTGGTTTGGCTGGTGAAATAATCGAAAAAATTAATCAGGCTCACAAGAAACTTATTATTTCTATTGATATACCTTCTGGGCTTTTCGGTGAGGAAAATCATCGTCAGCCACAGAGCATTGTTAAAGCAGATTATACTTTGACCTTTGAATTTCCATTTTTATCGTTCTTTTTTGCTGAAAATGAGGATTTTGTTGGCGATTTCGTCATAATACCAATTGGCATACATCCAGAGTTTATCCAAAACGTGAAGACAGATTATTTTACGGTAGAAGCTGGGGATGTCAGAAAAAGGCTAAAGTCAAGAAAAAGATTCTCCCACAAGGGACATTTTGGTCATGGCCTTTTGGTTGCAGGACATTATGGGACAATGGGCGCTGCTATACTGTCTGCCAAAGCAGCTCATCGAACAGGCATAGGACTACTGACAGCACATCTTCCGGCCAAATGTGTCGACGTTATGCAGATTTCTTCTCCAGAAACAATAGTACACATAGATGAGCAAAACGATACCGTAAGCATATATTCAGGCGGGCTGGAGCGTTTTAATGCAATAGGTGTGGGGCCTGGCATTGGTCTGATGCAGGAGCCAGCACTTCTCTTGCGTGACCTTCTGATAAAAGGAAAAAACAAGCATTTTGTCATTGATGCTGATGCTATCACAATTCTTGGCCAGAATAAAGATTGGCTGGAGTTATTGCCACCTATGTCAATATTAACACCACATCCTAAGGAATTTGAGCGCATAGCTGGCTCCAGTCCAAATCATTACCAGCGTTTGTTGCTCCAGCGTGAATTTTCTAAGAAATACAATGCTATTGTCGTACTGAAAGGTGCATTTACCTGCATTTCTCTGCCTGATGGCCGTTGCTTTTTCAATACAACCGGCAATCCTGGTATGGCTACCGGTGGTAGTGGGGATGTTCTTACTGGAATGATTCTGTCTCTATTGGCACAGGGTTATAGTCCTGAGGATGCAGCTGTTATAGGTGTGTATCTTCATGGTCTGGCTGGTGATATTGCAGCAGGTTTTAATGGCCAGGATGCTCTTATAGCCTCTGATATAATTAATTTTATACCAGAGGCTTATCTGAGTTTGTTAGAGGAATAGTTTAAGTATTTTGTTTGTAATATTTACACACTTGCCTGAGGCCACATTTGTTACATTTGGGTTTTCGTGCGGTACATGTGTAACGCCCGTGTAGTATAAGCCAATGATGTGCTTTGAGCCTTTTGGTTTCTGGAATATATTTCATTAGCTCTTGTTCTGTCTGAAAAGGTGTTTTTGAATTATTGGTCAAACCGATACGATTAGCTACCCGAAAGACATGTGTATCAACAGCTATACGGGGTTGTTTGTGGATAATGGCTGCCAGGACATTGGCCGACTTACGCCCAATGCCAGGTAGTTTCTGTAATTGCTCAAAATCTTCAGGTATCTTTCCACCGAATTCCTCTACCAGCATCCTGGCCATGCCTATCAAGTGCCTGGCTTTGTTATTGGGATACGAGCAACTCTTTATCAATTCGTAAACCTCTGATTGCTCTGCCTTTGCCAGAGTCTCTGGGGTGGGAAAACGACTGAAGAAAGCCGGTGTTATCTGATTGACTCTCACATCCGTGCATTGTGCTGATAAAAGTACTGCTACAATTAGTTCATAAGGATTCTGGTAATGTAGCTCGGTATCGGGACTGGGCATTGTTTGCTCGAAATAATTTAGCACAAAGTCATAAAGCTCTCTTTTTGTCATGACTTGAATTTTATTTTTAGCAATTGTAAGAAATTTTTTTCACACGTGTATAAATTAAAGTGACACTGCCGCAGAAAATTTTGACTATTTAGTTTAAATTCATAGCTTTAATAAAAAAAGCAATGAGCCTGCAAGTTACTATTCTTTTTGACAATTTTATTAGCCGTGGCGCCAGGAGCAAAGAGCTACGAGCTATGTGGGGTTTTTCGGCTTTTATAGAATTTGATTCATACAAGATACTCTTTGACACAGGAAGTAATGGTCGTGTGCTGTTGAAAAACGCTCTTGCTCTGGGCAAGGATTTGTCACAAGCACAAATCCTCTTTATTTCCCATCCGCACTGGGACCACATCGGTGGATGGGATACGGTAGTGGAATTAAACCCAAACATAACTCTAATTGTTCCACAGAGTCTATCGTCTCATCTTATAGAAGAAATGAAGCGGCTGACTAATGTAGTAGTTGTCAATAGTGAACCGCAACATTTTGATATTCATTTACATAGTACTGGAGTTATGTACCCAGAAGGTGAGCAGGCTCTGATTCTAAATACCTCACAAGGATTGGTGATTATTGCAGGCTGTTCGCATCCGCGGATTGAGAATTTTATGGCCAGGGCCCAGGAACTATTCCTTGATAAGCAAATTTTTTACGTCATTGGAGGATTTCACATGCTGCACGATACTGGCGAACAGATTATCAAATCGCTGGAGAAGTTTGATACACAGTATATTACTCCCACACATTGCACCGGACAACTGGCTACTGATATGATAAAAAATAGGTTTGGTGATCGATTCATTCCTGGTGGAGTAGGAGCGCAAATTAATATTGAATGAATGATGGGATGTTTTTTAATTTTTAAATTCCTATAAATCATTTAAATACAAAGACATGGAAGAACAGGCTATCCTTACATCACAGGTTGCTAAAAGCCTGGAAATATGGACAATTGTTAGTTCATATAACATAGCACTTGTACTGCTCTTGCTAGGAGCGTTGCTGCATTTTGCCCGGGGGTTTTTCCTGGATTCACGGCGTTACTTTAAGTTTAATGTTAGCCGGGACAATTGGGGAATAATGTTGAATTTGCTCAAGGATTTTTCTTTGTTTGGATCCTTTGGTATTTCTATGCTATTGATAAATCCAGATATGTTTGCAGATGTCAAGTTTCCAATGCCATTTTTCCCTCTAGGCGTTATTTTTCTCGGTATTGCTCTGATTTACAAGATCCGGGGGGATCTAACGCAAAGCCGAAGGACACAGCGACTGTTTGGTTTGTTTTTAATACTGGCAATAAGTCTGCAGTACTTTGGTTTTGTTTTTGTAATGGAAGCAGCACCAGAGGAGTGGATAAAAGCTGGAGTTGCAGGTGATTTTTGGTTATGGCTAAGGAGTCTTAGATCTAATCTGAATCCTGTTTTGTCGATGTGGTCATTTGTGCTGAGTTTCCCAGCTTTGATAATTATCTCTGCTATAATGATTTACCAGGGAATGAGAGCAAAGTTTTTCAAGCAATTACAGCAGGTCTAAAAACTTTTATCAGAAAAGTCAGAGCTTTAAGTTTTACTCCATTCTGACAATGCGTGGCTGGAATTTTCCAACAATATCAATAAGTTCTTGTTGTGCACTGATGACCTGGTTTATATCCTTGTATGCCATAGGCACTTCGTCGAGCCCCCCTCCTAGAAGTTCAACCCTGGCTTGTTTGAGTACTTTTTCCAGGTCTTTTCGTGTGAATGTTTTTTTGGCTTGTGTGCGTGACATTGCCCGTCCTGCTCCATGGGATGCTGAGTTAAGGGAGCGTTCATTGCCACGTCCCTGGACAATATAAGCCGGTGAGACCATGTCACCCGGGATAATTCCCAGGGCTCCTTTGTGTGCAGGTGTAGCCCCCTTGCGGTGTACGATTACGTCCTGTCCATTCCACTTTTCTTTCCATGCGAAATTGTGGTGATTTTCAACTAGCTTGATTGGTTTTATACCAATGGCTTGTGCCAGACGGCGGTGGATATAATGATGATTTGCACGGGCATAATCGCCTGCCAGATTCATGGCTTTCCAGTATTCCTGACCTTGCTCTGTGTACAGCTCTAACCAAGAGAGACGGCGGACATGTGATGGAAGATTGAGCTTTTCCTCTGCTATTTTTGAATAATATTTAGCCACTTCATAACCAAAATGTCGTGAGCCAGAGTGTGATAAAATCCCAAAATATTTTCCTGGTTTGATGCCCAGGGGATTGTTTTCTTCGAGTATTGTAACCAGACCGAATTCCACGAAATGATTACCTCGACCCGATGTGCCAAATTGGCGTATAGCTGTCTGATGGTGCTTTCTCAGAAACTTTATCTCGCGAAATTCTGGCCTCTCAAGCACAGGATCATCAGGCCTGTCTTCAAATTCGTCTGTCCCGAAACGTGTGTTTTCAAGAAGAATTCTTTTGAGCATATCCCGGTATTGTTCAAGAAAATCAGGCTCTGTCTCGTAAATGGTCAGTGTCATACGGCAGCCAATATCCATGCCCACAGCATAAGGTATAACAACATTATCAGTTGCAATAACTCCGCCAATGGGCAAACCATAGCCTTCGTGTGCATCAGGCATCAGAGCACCTGCCAGTGTAACAGGCAAAGACATTGCATCTTCCATCTGTTCTAATGCTCCCCGTTCGATAGGCACGCCGCCAAAGAGGGCATAACTCTTTGGTGAGAGTATGATATTAGACTCAGCAGTATGTTGGGTTGCTTTATTCCTGGATTTTTGCTTTTTCTTTTTTTTGTGCTTCCCCATAGCTTTGCATCGTGTGTTTTATGCAAAGATACAGGAGAAAAATTAATTTTTCATTATTTCAAAGTGTAAGCTAAAAGCACTCCAAGGTAATTACCTATTGCGTATCCCAGTATGCCAATTAACAAGCCAGAGATGATAACATAGCGGTTTTTTAGGGCAGCTGCAATGACTGGCACAAAAGGTGGGGACATAGTAAAGGCTGTTGTGATAATAATTGTCGAGTCAGCATCTACACGAAAAATGGCCGAAAGTATCACATGCACAAAGAAACTTACAAATATAGCCCATGCTACGTAATAAAAGATGTAAGCCGAACCATTTATCAATGTACTCAGGTTACCCAGTGTGGCTACAGATAATGAGAAAATTAAAATCAGGTACATACCCGCCTGAAAGGTGTTTTTCAATTTTCGCACAGCAGGGAAGAGAGATGCTATAATTGACAGGGTAGTTATGCTAAGAATAACTACAGGCTCAAAATAATGTTCTGGAACCAGCTTGCCAATTCCAAGGCTTATGCTCACAATAACAAAGGTCAGTAGTCCAGCAAAAACTAAATGATGGTATTGCTTATAGTCTTTGACAGCACGAGCAAAGGCTTTAGGCGAGTCATCATATATTTCCAGATGTTTCTCATGTTCATTTGCCGATTTCTGGCTGCTATTATTTTCTCTATTTGTGGTGAAGTCATCGTTTATCTTTGGAAAAGGAGGAAGGATGTATAGTAATGTTTTTTGTGCAATGGTGAGGAAAAACAGAATCATTATAATGCTTATGAATGTGTCAGCAGTATGTGTGAGTATATATAGATCAGGATCCACATCCAGGGCAGTCTTTAGAGCTGCCAGGTTAGGTGTGCCTCCAGTATAAACACCAACGAGCATACCGGCCATTTTCCATCCTTCGTCTATATGTTTTCCAAAAAGGTAATACCCGCTTACTACAGCCACTAAAACGCCAATAAGAGCAAATAATGTCGAAAGAAAGGTATGGCCAGCTATTAACTTAAATTTTTTTATGTCAAGTGAGAAAAGTAATAATGGAATAGCTAAAGGGATGGACACAGTGGCAATAGTCCTGGGAATCTCTAAAGTCTTTTCGTCTAAAATTCCTGTATTCCCTAACAATAAGCCCACTGCATAAGCTATAATAATAGGTCCTATTTTTTCGAGGATCTTTATTTTGTATGCAGTATAAAGTATAATGCCTGGAAAGAAGATATAAAATATTATCCACAATATTGTCGACATGATTTCTAAATTTAATAAATTGTTTTGTTCTTAATGTCAAAGGTAAAATCTTGCCACAGATACAGAGCTTTATATTTCTTTAACTGTTTGATGATTTGCTTCTTATGTTTATATGCAGTCTGGATAATCACTTTAGTGAGCTCTGTTTTGTTCATGTGCGAAAGCTGCTTAGCAGAGTAATTGCTTACAATATCATTATAAATAGGTGTTATTATAACATTGCACATTAAACTGTCGTCTCTATCGTAAAGTAATCCACAATAATTGTCTTTAAATTGTTCGAGATAGCTAACCGCTCGTTGTGATGGTCTCCTGTTGGGAGTGAAGTTGCCTTGTCTATTCTGGAGCAGGAAGTAGCCAATGACCGCAAGAATTATTATTAAAGCTACCCACACTAAGATTCTGCGAAAAATAAAAACAGCCACAAAGACTGCTATAACCGTCAGCAACAGGGCAATTATATCAATATTCTCCATAGCTTGCCAGTTTTGTTTTATGCTCAGTTTTTTTATTTAACGAATTTAATGATAAAAAATAATATACACCAAGACTGAGCTGCCTGTTAGGTTGATCAATATTGAACAAATCATTCATTTCCAGGTCTGTGAAAAAATAAATATTTTTTAGTCTCAGACCACTAGTTAATCCCCATCCCATTAGATTTAGACCATTGCTAGAGAGATCATGTAAATTCGTGTGAATGATTTTTAGTTGATTATTCTGGTAAAAAATCAATTTGTGCCACCCCCAGAGTCTATATTCCCAGAAAAAGCCAAGTTTAAAAAAGCTGTTTTTGTGGCCAGGTAGAACTATAACTATATAAGCTGGGATGTTAAAGCTTATAAGAGTCAGTTTACTACCAGAGCGAGAGAAGAAATTATTGGAATAAGTATGTAATGTGTTTGTGTCTGTAATTATTTGATTATTAATGAGTAATATATTTTTAGAAAATCTGTATTTTGATATGTTAATCAATGGAAAATCGACTTCAGCTAAAAACTTTTTACCATACACAGGAAAAACATGTGAAAGACCTATTTTTTGTGAAAAATCATAAATACCAGATCCCAGAGCCCTGGGAGTAGTCTTGATAAATCTGGCTTTACCCACTATAGTATTATACTGCAGTGAAACAATAGGCCGGTAATATATCCCTTGTCCAAAAAAAGCCTCGAAAAAGAAAATCAGTGTTATTACAAGCACAATTCTTCGCATGAGTAGTTGCCTGTGTTAAATAATTGGGAATTTTAATTTAAAATTTCCTTTTAAAAAAATTTTTTTTCACTTTTGGATGATATTTTTGACCAAAAAACTTCCTATTATGGAGAAAATAGAGCTAAAGGTCAGCGCTATCCAGGATGGTACAGTCATTGACCATATACCTGCAAAGGATCTTTTTAAAGTGATAAAGATTCTCAAAT
>JALVRO010000212.1 GCA_027031265.1 Bacteroidales bacterium
AACAACATTTTTAACACGACCGTCATCTCCTGTGAAAGAAAAGCTTACATCCTGGGTCAGGTTGTACTCACGAATAGCATTCATAACGTTTTGTATAATCTGAGCAGTATTATCACAAACGAAAATAAAATAACGCAGATATTCATACAACTCTGCTCCCAAAAGCGTATCGCTAGCTACTTTTTCCTGTGGAGCCTTATCTGATTTAAGAGCCTGTGGGATATCGACAGTGAATGATGGGGGCAGGATGCTCTGGTCTTCGCCTGTATGCTTGGGTTTGCATCCTGCAAAAAGTATGAGTACAATTGCCAGTAGATAGATTAAGCGCTTCATCTTTTTTGATTTATGGTTTCAGTGTAAATTTAATTCTTTTTTTAGAGAAATTAAATTATTTAGCTTGATTATTAAATGGATAAACTCCAAAATTTGAACGATTGCATAAAATGTAATATTTTTACTTATTAATAAATTTGGACAGATGGCTTTTATAAAGGAAATAAGAAATAAAAAACCACAAATACATCCACAGGTTTTCGTGGCAGAGAATGCGACAATCATAGGCGATGTGATTATTGACAGAGGAACGAGCGTGTGGTATGGTGTTGTGATAAGAGGCGATGTTAATTTTATACGAATAGGGAAAAATACTAATATTCAGGATAATACAACCATTCATGCAACGTTTGAAAAATATCCTACAATAATTGGCGATAATGTAACTATTGGACATAATGCTGTGATCCATGCCTGTACCATAGAAGATCTTGTGCTCGTTGGCATGGGTTCAGTAATCATGGATAATGCTGTGGTCAAGACAGGATCGATTATTGCTGCAGGAGCTGTTGTAACACCAGGAACTGTGGTCGAACCATATAGCCTTTATGCAGGTGTGCCTGCCCGTAAAATAAAGGACCTTGACAAACAAAAGGCCATTGATGAGATTGCGCACTATGCGCGCAACTACATGATGTATATGAACTGGTACAAAGACGTAAAAGATTGACGAATATGTTTGAGGAATATTTTCCATCACAGTTATTGGCTAATGCAGTAAAAGAATTTTCTAAGCTGCCTGGAATAGGCGAGAAGACGGCCTTGCGATTGGTTTTGCATTTATTAAAGCAAGACACAGAGCAGGTTAAGCAATTTGCACAGGCTTTGGTGGACCTGAAAGAGAAATCATATCGCTGCAGGGTTTGTCATAACATCTCAGATAATGAAGTATGTGATATTTGTGCTAGTCCACACCGTGACCATTCGATTGTGTGTGTGGTAGAGGATATACATGATTTGCTGGCAATAGAGCGCACACATCAGTATAATGGTACTTATCATGTACTTCAAGGCCTTATTTCTCCTCTAGAAGGAGTCCGTCCATCTGATATTAATATTGATACATTGGAAAATAGGGTTAAACAATCTGATATAAAGGAGGTTATACTGGCGCTGAATACCACTACCGAAGGCGAGGCAACGAGTATGTATATCTATAAGCGTCTGTCACGATATGATATAAAGATTACTACAATAGCTCGCGGTGTGGCTTTTGGTGATGAGCTCCAATATACTGATGAAATAACCCTGGCACGTTCTATTATGGAGCGTCAACCTTTTAAAAAGTAAAACACCTACACATGAAAAAGATATTTTTGTTAATATTTGTTTTACTGGACTTTAGCTTTTCTAATGCACAATTTTATCAAGGTCACCAGATGACCTTTGGGAAAAATCGTATCCAGTACCGTAATTTTGAATGGAGATATTACCGTTATGCCAAATATGACATTTATTATTACAAAGGAGGTAGAGCCCTGGCATATTTTGCCCATGACTATATTGACAAAGCAATCCGGGAGTATGAACATTTTTTTGATATTAAACTACGTAACAGGTTGATTTTCATCATTTACAATAATCTGACAGACTTTAAGCAGACAAACGTTGGTCTATTTACAGGAAATGTTAATCTAGAGCTGCCTGCTACGACTCAGATTCTTGATAATAAGGTAATTGTCTATTATCAAGGTAATCTGCAACAGTTCCATACCCAGCTGCGTGAGGCCCTGGCGAGGATGTATATAAAGGAGGTTTTGTATGGGAGTGCTTTTTCGAGGCGCTATACCTCTTCATCAGTCATGAATCTGCCTCACTGGTTTACTGATGGTCTGGCTTCATATCTGGCTGATCCGTATAATATGCAGGTCGATAATTATTTGCGTGATTTGTTCGTTCACACAAAAAAGCTAAAATTTAATAACATACGCCGTGGGCAGGCCAAGTATGTGGGCCATAGCATCTGGGTATATATAGCCAATCATTACGGCTTAGACGTTATCCCAAATATTGTATATTTCTCACGTATTTACAAGAATTTGTCTAATGCCTTTTATTTTGTCATTGGTGTGAAAATAAAACAGCTGAACCAGCAATGGTTTGCTTATTACAAAGATTATTACACATCACAGGTGTCCCGGACTGCTTCTTTTGAGCCCTCACTAGTATTGCCACATCAGCGCAGGAAAATTTATTACGCACAGATTAAATATAATCAACGGGAAGGTCTTTATGCTTATGTACAGAACAAAGGTGGGCGTTATAAGATTGTAATTTTTAACCCGGACAGCAAAAAGAAAAAAGTCGTTTTCCGGGGTGGACACCGTCTCGAGGAAATTGTGGATTATACATATCCTATAATCGTTTGGCGCCCAGATGGCCAGGTTTTGTCTTTTATTACAGAGCAGAGAGGTGTGGCTTTTATTAATGACTATGATTTGCAGACACACAAGCTCAGTCGCACATCTATTCCACAGGTGTCAAAGATACTTAGCATAGCGTATTCACCTAATGGACGTTATCTGGTCATTAGTGCAATGCAAGGCGATTTTGTTGACCTATTTGTGTATAGCTCGATCACAGGCGCTATGCAGAAAATAACCAATGATCCTTATGAGGATCTTTATCCACAGTTTATAGATCGTGGACGAAAGATTCTTTTTTCGTCCAATCGTGATAATCATACTTTTTTGCAACGTGTGTCTCGAGTCGAGCAGGCTGATTCAGTAGCCCGTACTTATGATTTATATGTTTATGATTATCGCCGCCGTTCACGCCGGCTCAAACGTATTACCCACACTCCTTATTCCAATGAAACACAGGCTTACGGACTGGGCAAGGATCATTTTATTTTTCTGTCAGATTCTAGTGGAGTGGTTAATAGATTTTCGATTAGTTACGATAGCGTTATAGATTATGTTGATACAATCGTTCATTACAATTATTTCACAAAATTATTTCCAATAACCAATCTACCTACATCAATTCTTGATCATGATTTTGACACACGTCGAAAACAGGTTGCTGAGACAAAGCTATGGAATAAAACTTACCTTTTCTCCTCTTATCGCCAGAAAATACAGCCGATACGGCATTTGCCATTATCATCGGGGCGCAAAGCACAGATCAGACAATGGCAAAAAGAAGACAAAAAAATCATATCTGCATACACAGCCAGGCTCAAGCAAGAGCAAATGATCGATAGCCTGCTGAGTTATTTCAGTCACTATACTCCCCAGGTCAGGGATACAGAGGTGAATATAAATAACTACACCTTTGAGATGGAGGATGACACGATGCTGCTGCTTTATTACCAGTATCAAAAAGCGATGGCACGTAAACGCAGACAATCCACAAAGTGGGGAAAAACGTGGATGTATACACCAACTTTTTATCTGACCAATACTTCTAGCAGTTTTGACTATTCTCAGCTTATACAGACCTATCAACCTTTCAATGGAGGTCCTTTTGTCTTTAGCCCACAGCTGAATCTTTTTTCTGTTGTTCAGAGTAATGAGCTTTTTGAAGATTACCGTTTACTGGCTGGTTTTCGTGTAGGCGGTGACCTGCGGTCCACGGAGTATCTTGTTTCTTTTGAGGATTTGCGCAAAAGGCTGGACAAACAACTTCTTTACCATCGTATATCACTCTATCAGCCGCCTACATTCGAGGGTTATAGCTATGTGATGACCAAAGATATAACACACGAGCTAATGCTGCGTCTGTCTTATCCTTTCAGCCAGGTAGCATCTATTAGAGCCACTATTCTGGGGCGTTATGATAGACAGCTCTATCTTTATACCGACCAGTTGGCTTTTGATAAGAAGCCTGTGTATAAATATTATGCTGGAGAAAAACTTGAGTTTATCTATGACAATACCATAAACCTGTCACCCAATCTGTATGATGGTCTTAGATATAAGGTCTTTGCAGAGTCTTACCAGCAGATAATGGGCGACCAGTACTGGTTGCTTGTCGGTGGCTTTGATATACGTTTTTATAAAGAGATATGGAGAAACATGATTTTTGCTTGGCGTCTGGCTGGTAGCTCCAACACAGGTTCTGGAAAACTGATTTATTATCTGGGAGGAGTAGATTATTGGTACACATTCTCGCTTAATCCGCTCAATCCCAAGCCCCAGAATTTCTATCGTGATGTTAATATAAATTATCAGAACAATTACATTTTTCAGGCAGTAGCTACTCCTATGCGTGGATATAAGCAGAATATCCGTAATGGTACTACTTTTTTGCTGATGAATACGGAGGTGCGAATGCCTATTGTGCGCATGCTTCTCAACCGTCCGCTAAGTTCTTCTTTCTGGTCGAACCTGCAGTTGGTCGGCTTCTTTGATGTGGGATCTGCATGGTGTGGGCGCTCCCCGTCTGATCCATGTAATGCTTATAATACTTATTATTTACATAAACCACCAATAACAGTTGTGATAGACATGGAGCGCCCACCACTGGTAGAAGGTTTTGGTTTTGGTCTGAGGACGAAACTGCTGGGGTATTTCACACGGTTAGATTTTGCCTGGGGTTATGAGGGCGGAGTGATTCATCCTATGCAGTTTTATTTATCTCTGTCTTATGACTTTTAATTGTTTGGTATGAAGAAAATAGTCGTAATAGCGTCTTTGTTTTTCTTAACGGCGAGTTTGTGGAGCCAGGTTTATTACAGGCCTCAGGCTTATCGTTTGATGTTTTATAATTGTGAGAATTTTTTTGACACAGAGAACGATAGTGTGAAACTGGATGACCAGTTTACGCCAGAGGGTGATAAGCATTGGACACCACGTAAATATTGGACAAAGGTATATCATATTGCCAAGGTTATAATTGCTGTGGGAGGTTTTTACCCGCCTGATATTGTGGGGCTCTGTGAGGTGGAGAATCAGGAGGTATTGGAGGATCTGGTACATTCATCGCCTATAAAGAGGTTCGGATATAAGATAATTCATTATGAATCTCCAGACCGCCGTGGTATTGATGTGGCAATGCTTTATTTGCCAGCGCGTTTTTCGCCTGATACCTCTATGCCTATAAGAGTGAAATTTCCAGAGTCTGGCAGTAGGCCTACGCGTGATATTCTTTATGTTCGTGGAGAGCTCAGTAGCGGGGATACTTTGCATGTCTTTATTAATCACTGGCCTTCCCGTTTTGGTGGTCATATAGAGACAGATCCTAAGCGTTTGTATGTTGCCCGCCTGTTGCGCAGACATGTAGATAGTATACTTTCCCAGAACCCTAGCGCAAATATTGTGATAATGGGGGATTTAAATGATTTTCCTACAGATGTTAGTCTGATGAAAGGGTTGCATCCCCGCGTAGATTTTGACCATATTGTGTTAGATGATATTTATAACCTTTCTTATTATTTGCAGGAAGTAAAGGGGCAGTTTAGCCACCGTTTTCATGGAGAGAGCGGTATACTGGACCAGATAATAGTCTCAGGCGCTCTTCTAGATGGAAAGAATGGGCTTTTCACTTCTGTGGATCATGTCTCTGTGTTTACTTCTCCTTTTTTGTTAGAAAAAGATCCTGATTATCCTGGTTATCGTACTAATCGTACCTATATAGGAATGAAATACCATGGGGGGTATAGCGACCATTTGCCGGTTTATATTGATCTGATAGTCAAGCGTTAACCAAATAAAATCTTGATACCCTTTCTTTTTTATCAAAAAAAATTATATTTTGGTAAATTATATTGATTTCTATCATAATTATGTATCATTAATTAATATATTAATAATTAATCAATGATACATATCTATAAACTAAATCATCAAAAAATCACATCAGATTATTTGTAAACCTTGAAAAACAAGATTTTTAGGTTTATTATTGAATTGATAAGAATATTTATCTTTTTCTAATTATTAAAACCTAAAAATCATTAGTTATGAAGAAGTTTTTTACTTTTGTTTTTATAGCCTTAGTGGGATTCGCAGCTTTTGGCCAGCTGCCCTCTAACCCTTTCAGTGTTTTACAAAAATCAGCACAAAGGAAAGCTGATACCGTTTATCAGACATGGTATCTTCACGACAGTACTTATGAATATCAGTATGATACGTCAGCACAAAATTGGGAATTAAACAGCAAGACAATTAATTATTACACAGGTCGTTACTATCATGCAGTAGAGGAGTACTCCAAAGATTCTACAGGTAATTTTCAGATGCAATCGCAACATGTGTACACGCGCGACACATTGAATCGTATAACAGTACAAGAGAGTAGATTTTCAATGAATGGGATAGTCACTCCTTATAACCTGGATTCTATCACTTATCTAGGGACTACAAATCTGGAGACAGAGATTCTCAATTTGAGTTATGACACTGCATCAAGCTCATGGGTCTACGCACGCAAGAGCCAGTATACATACAATTCCAATAACCTCAGGACAGAATGGCTACAGCAATATTGGGCATCAAACCAATGGATGAATCAGTTTAAGTATATTTATGCTTATGACAGCAACGACAACTTGATTTCAAAGCTTTATAAAACCTGGGATGGTTCGCAGTGGGTAGATAATTCCAAAGAATTGTACTCTTATGATTCGAATGGAAATTTTACCAGTAAGGTCTATTTGAGATATAATACCACCACGCAGACTTATGACACGACATATAAAGAAGTGTATACGTATAATAGTAGTAATCAGATGACTGTCAAGGTTACTACTTCTTATCAGAATGGTCAGGCAATACCTATGGATAGCACAGTTTATGTATATAATAATGGACTACTCACAAGTGATACTACTTTTAGGTATGACACAGCATCGTCAGCATGGCATTACAGACAGTTGGGAGAATTTTCTTATAATAGCAATGGAGACCCTGTTGAGTACATAATACAGGGTTGGGATGGTAGTCAATGGGTAAAGTTATACAAATTTGCAGTGACTTACACACTTAATCAACCTGTGGAGAAAAGTGTCTCTCCGTCTCCTTCAATCTTTGAGGGTTTAAAGTCTGTACCAGACATGATGGAGATTTCTCAGTGGAAGAATAATGCCTGGCAGCCAGCGCAAAGATCGAGATATTATTTTTCTTCGTATACAGATTGGTATTTGTCTGACGTTCCATCGCTTGAGGTCCAAGGTTTGAGGATTTATCCTAATCCTGCTAGAGATTACCTTGTTGTTGATATGAATGGTAGCCATGGTCTGGTCCAGATTATTTGCATGAATGGCCAGATTGTCAAGAGTTTACGGACAACAGGCAATATAATACCTGTGGGAGATTTGCCACGTGGACTCTATATTGTTAAACTAACAAGAGATAATCAGACATTTGTGGGTAAGATGATTAAGCAATAAGTCTAACAGATAAGCGATTTTTCAGGGCTGCCCACCTAGAGTGGACAGCCTTTTTTTGTGCACTGCAGATAGGCAAGCACTTTTTTTAACGCACAGAATTTTTTATATTTATAACAAAGCAAAAATAGTGTACTATGGCAGAGGTAATGGATAGGATTGAGCTAGTGCGTGGTGATATTACAAAGATGGAGGTAGATGCAATAGTCAATGCTGCTAATAATTCCCTTTTAGGCGGAGGTGGTGTGGACGGCGCTATCCATCGGGCTGCAGGACCGGAACTATTAGAATATAACCGGAAGTTAGGGGGGTGTGCTACTGGCGATGCTAAGATTACGCCAGGTTTTCGTCTGCCTGCTAAATATATTATCCATACAGTTGGACCTGTATGGCGCGGCGGCAAAAGGGATGAAGACCGTTTGCTCGAGAGTGCATATCGCAGGTCAATGGAAGTTGCTGTGGAGAATGGTGTCAGGACAATAGCTTTTCCGAATATAAGCACTGGTGTTTATGGCTTCCCAAAGGAGAGGGCAGCAGATATAGCTATACGAACAGTGAAAGAATTTTTAGCCAATCATCCTGAGATAGAAAAGGTATATTTTGTTGCTTATGACTTACAAAATTATGAAATTTATTCCAGGAAATTGAGTCAGGAATAGCTGATACAGTTTTTTTAATTAAGTTTTTTTTTAGTTTTGCAATAATTAAACTCTTAAACTATAAATCGTTAAAAGCTTTATGCTTAGTTTGGATGTTGAGGACCGGCTTAGGAGAAATACTCTTAAATGGTTTGTTTACGGAGCAATAGCCCTTATTCTGGCAATTATTATCCTTTTGTTTGAGCGTACTCCCAAGATTGAGACAACTATTTTGACAGCATTTATCTTGCTTTTGATTTTTGTTCTTGTGGTGTTTCTTATAGGCTTTTTTAACCTTTCCATCTGGCTGAAGATCAAAAAAGCAATAGATACTTACCACCAGGGTAATTATGAAAAAGCCAAGGAAATAGCTGTAAGTGCCTATAAATTAAGCAATAGCAAGGAGATAAAAGATTTAATCAACTATATAGATTCACAGATCATTGATGATATTGTATCCGAACAGGAGAGAATAGAGAATCCTGATGCTGAAGATAATGAGATGCTTCACGAGATAAATGAGCAGATTGAGGAAATTGAAACAAGAATAAAAAAATTGGCTAAGATAAAACACGAGATTGCTCACAAATTGCGTGAGGTTAAACAATACAAAGACGAGGAAAGTCAGGATATACAACAACAATACTCTAATATCATAGAACAATACGAGGAACTTCAGAGATTCAGTGGTATCCGGATACACTCATACCAGGAGATATTACAGAAATTGCGCAAGCTCAAGGAAAAGCATACTAATATCAGCCAACTATGGGAAGAAAAAGAAGACCTGAAAGATTTGCAGGAAGAGCTGGCTGCTGAGGGCTTCAAATCAGACGATGAAGCAGATGCCCTGGAGAAATTCTTCCAGAATGAGACAGAGTTCCTCGAATACACAAAGGAGTTTCTGGCTACCAGCAACTCGATAGAAGACCCAGAGGAATTTCAGAAGATTTACAAGGAACTTCTAGAAAAGCTGGAAGAGCTATCACCCAGGCAGAAGTGATGTTTTGACTTTGTTATTGTTTATGTATATCTTCAAAGCTAGAGACCCAAATGTGGACTAGGGACTTAGGCTGGCTACATATATAAAGTCTTTCTGTACTAAAGCCTTTCGGAATATATACCATCTGGACGCACAAGCTTTATTAGTCCCTCAGGCCTGGCTATATAAAGTGTCCATGTATCCTCACTGTCCCATAGTATGATTTTCATAACATTATGATAAACCTTGCCCCGGACTGCCATGCTATCCAGGTTTGCTAGTGTATAGCTGTTTTCATATCCGCTATACGTTTCTCCAGTCTTTGGGTAAAGGGAAATATCAAAGGATTTGTTGTTATTATACCAGTTTATGTTTATGCTTGGCCCGTTGTCGTCCACAGCTGCGCTGATATGGTAATGCAGTGTGTAATGATTAATAGTGGAAGCATAGCTAAGATCAAAGGTCTGCATCAGAAACTGGACACCGCAACGGTCTAAATCTCCGCCATGGTAAAAGCTAATGTAATTCCCACCAGAGGAGATGAAACTTTCCTTAAAGCCAAGGTTATCTATCATTGGGAAGCTCGTTATGGTTGTGTCTAGCATGTATTGCCGTGCAAATGAGTCGAACCGGTAAGTGCCATGCAGGTCGCTCTTGCAGCATGAGCTAAGCATAATGCTAATAGACAAAAGCAGGATAAACTTAATTATTAACCACAAATTGTTCATTGTCAGACATTTTTAAACAAATGATGCCATAAGTTTTATTGTAATATAATTCAGTGAAATACACAGCGTTAGAGTCCTGTAGGTAGTTAGTTAGCTTCCCTTTGACCACGTTATAGAATGTCTGTGATCGGAAAGTTATCGAGTCGAGCAATTCTGTATCTTCTATAGCGACAAATGCAGTGTCGTAATAAAAGTTGCAGTAATACTTATTACCGATTTCGATTTTCAGCAGAGCTAATGAGTCAATAAAGAGTTTTTTGGGATAAAGTGTAAGATTTATTGTGATTTCTGGATAATAGCTACTGAGTGTTGCTTTAATGTATTCATACCGGATATATTCAATCTGCCTGGGGCGGACAAGCCCACAGTAATTAAAGTTTTTTTCCTCCCAGGCTCTCACTTTTGAGACTTCAAATAAGATTTTTTGCCCGCTATCTCCTAACATAACAACAGTATCACCGTTGTTGTATGGAATAATCTGCGCCAGTGAATCTGGGAGAGGATATTCTGCTACGAGCACACGCTCTGGTGACGGACAGGCCGAGAGAATAAGACCCAGTAAGGCTAGAAAAAAGATGTACAGGTTTTTCATATTATTGTTTTTGATAAAGATAGAGTTTTTTTGAGTGAGTGTGGACACAAATGTGATTTTGCGTGAACTAACTTAACGAATCTGATAATAAAAAAAGCCCCTGCTCAGGCAGAGGCTTAATTTTAGTGTGAATTAGTCTTAGAAAGATTCAACCCGTTTGATGACAAGGCCACCTGTCTGTTCGACCATGATTTTGTAAACCTGTCCACGACGCGGGATAAGGAAATTATGTGGTGATGCAGCGATAATGCTTCTCACACCAGCACGGCGGGCTGCTTTCTCGTCAGAGATGTATCTAGCTATTTCTTTTATACGTTGCGCATAGGTAGAAGAGTCCAGACCATAGATTTGTTCAGTGTTACGATGGTAAATGAATGGTATGCCTGTGCTATCAGCAATTTGAAGAAGAATGCCATCTTTCGAAGGCACCTGGTCAGAGAAGACCTTGAATGGCAGGGCAAGATTGATTTTCTTTCCTGTTTCAATCAATGAGTAGTCAAAGTTTATAACAAGAGAGAGCACATAAATTTTGCTGCCTTTAATTGTAATTTTTTGTCTATTAGGTAAATACTTGCCTGTTGCATAATCATAAAACATTATTTCACATGTGGTCTGGTTCTTTGCATAATCATAGTTGAGAATCTTGATTTTTGCTACTTCGTAATTGCGGCTAAGATTTTTGACCACAATTTTAAGATCCTGGATTTTTTGCTGGTTTTGAACAAATTTGTCCACTGTGTCAAAAGCTGATGATAGCCCTACAATACCAATAAGCAGAAGCAATACAATCAGGACCACAGTTAGATTATTTATAAGCTGGAGAAATAATTTGCCAACCTGCTCAAAGAAAATTCCTATTGCATTCAGTCCTGTAAAATGAGCCCGGCGCCTGGCTGCCTCATATAATAGGCTGCGGTGGCGCACTTCCCTGGCTGTGAGATAAAACAGATAAAGTAATAATAGGACTAAAAAAATTATTATACCTGTCCTGGTGGTGAAAAGGAATAGGATAAGATTTTTGATTGGTTTGAGAAACCAGTTTATTTCCTGCATGATGTGGTAAGCGTCTTGCATGGCTTATAGGTTTTATTTGTTGACATCAAATTACAATTTTCTCACGTTTTAGAAAAATTTTTCATAATTTCTTACAAATTAATTACTGCTAACATGAAAAAAATAGTATCTATTTCATTAATCATCATAATGTTAAGACTATTGACGTTTGCTCAGCTACCCTCACCATCTGTCCATCCTATGTACAGGGCAGAGGACTATCCTTTCTTTCACGGAGTAGCAGCAGGGGATAGCCATAGCAATGGATTCGTTATCTGGACAAAAATTTCGCCCGATACCCTTATTGATTCAATAAAGCTGGGTTATTGTGTGTCTCTCTCTACTGAGCCCAAAGATGTGGTGGAACTGGGACACGTATATGCCCTCAGGGATAAAGATTATACAGTCAAGATAAATATATCTGGGTTAGAGCCTTTTACCAGGTATTATTACTGGTTCCGTGTCTGTCCACAGCCTGGTATTCATAGTTCTGATGGAAAATGCTTTACCTCGCCCAAAGGTTCAGTGAAAACCACTCCAGC
>JALVRO010000213.1 GCA_027031265.1 Bacteroidales bacterium
AAGAAGCCCGCAGGCGCGGCCTGACAAACATAACCAGCGTACCAGAAGCACTGCAAGCATATCTCAAGCCCGTGACTATTAAACTCTTTGCCAAAACCGGTGTGCTAACCGAAAAAGAAATCCAGGCACGATATAATATTTTGATGGAGAATTATGTGCTAAACACTCAAATCGAAGCACGAGTGCTGGGAGACCTGGCCATTAATCATATTATCCCAATAGCTGTGAAATATCAAAACGACCTTCTGGATAATGTACTAAAAATGAAACAATTATTCCCTGACAATCTGGAAGAACTCATAGGTAATAGAGTAGAAATTATAAAAGAAATCTCAGAAAGAATAAACCAGATCAAGCTACTGGTCAATGAGATGGTGGAGCAGCGTAAAAAAGCTAACAAAATAGAGGACATAACACAAAAAGCCCTCGCATACTCGTCGGAGGTTGCTCCTTATCTGGACAAGATCCGCTACCACATCGACAAGCTCGAGCTCATAGTGGACAATACAATGTGGCCTTTGCCGAAATATCGGGAACTCCTATTCCTACGATAACCTTCTGGAGGCTGTCTTGCCTGGGCTAGACAGCCTCTTTTTCTTTGCTCACAAAACCACAAAAAAAGCAAATATGAAAGCCATTGTCGAAACAAATTTTCATTTTCCGGGACAAACTCAATTCTACCGCGGGAAAGTACGTGATGTATACACCATCAACAATGACTTGCTAATAATGGTCGTAACGGACCGTATTTCAGCCTTTGACCGTATACTGCCCAGAGGTATCCCTTACAAAGGACAGATACTCAACCAGATTGCCTCGCGTTTCCTGGACCAGACAGAGCATATCATACCCAACTGGAAAATGGCCACTCCTGACCCTAACGTGACCATAGGCCTCAAGTGTGAACCACTACCAGTAGAAATGGTAATCAGGGCCTATATAACAGGCAGCGCATGGCGTGCTTATGAAAAAGGCAGACGCACCATCTCAGGTATTACGTTACCTGATGGGCTCAAAGCTAACCAAAAATTAGAAAAGCCTATTATCACACCTACAACTAAAGCTACAGAAGGCCATGACCAGGAAATCAGTAAAGAGCAGATAATTGCCCAGGGCCTTGTATCAGCAGACATCTACGAACATATCGAACAGATAACATACCACCTCTTCGAACACGGACAACGATATGCAGCAAGCAGGGGTTTAATTCTGGTAGATACAAAGTATGAATTTGGACTGCACGATGGCAAAGTTTACTTAATAGACGAAGTACACACTCCCGATTCCTCGCGTTACTGGTATATGGATGACTACGAAGAGCGCTTTGCCCAGGAGCGGCCACCACGTCAGCTTTCAAAAGAATTTGTACGCCAATGGCTAATGGAACACGGTTTTATGGGACGGGAAGGAGACAAAATGCCCGAACTAACTGACCAGGTAGTACAAAGCATTTCCAAACGTTACATAGAACTCTATCAGCAGCTTATCGGCGAGAACTTTGTGCCAGCACAGTCAGACGATCCCCTTGCACGTATAGAAAAGAATGTACTGGAGTATTTAGAAACCATCTAAAATGCTATTATTATTAACTAGCTGAAATAATAATGAGCATAACAGAAAACCGGTTTACCTCACTTTTAACCACAAGCTTTAGCTCACAGATATATTCCTTCTTACAAAAAGAAACGGCTGGCTAGTGTGTTTGGCCAGCCGTTTTAGCAGATGATTTTCTATTTACTTGACTTATACAGAGTATATCATTCTTCACTATCAATTTCAGGAAACTTATACTCTGTGCATGGTTCAATGTCATAAACCTTAACCCTGTTTTTGAGAAAATACTCAACTTTGTTATGTACAATTCTCTGGAATCTTTTCAGTTGCTGACCATCTAGTTCTCCATACTTAAATTTGTGGATACCTTCATCAATAAACGACCATTCTTGCTGTGTGTCAAAGATTTTAAATTTGTTATAAGTAACCTTTAGCATGTCTCCATTATCCAGGCGACGAAAGATCATAACAAACTGCTTTGGCCGATGAGTTTGTAAAGTAGTATCAAGCACCAATAAGCCATGACCAAGCTCCCCACGGCCAATATTATTACGTATTCCCAGAATATAACCTGCGACATCCATCATATCATTGGGATTGGAGCATGCCACAGCAATTTGTCCCCGTACAGGCATCTGTCCATCTGGATATAACGTTTTTAACACGTCCTGAAACATAAAGAAACCTGAAGCAATGCCAGGGCATACCTTACCATGATATTTCTGAATATCAAAAAGACTAATCTCATAGTAAGAATGTGCTGAATCGGTCTCTCCTACAAGATAACGTAATGGCTCATAGATTTTTATAACACCAGCCTTGCGAAATAATTCATCCAGTGAACCGGTATTGTTGCTATATTTGTCTATAGATTTATCCCCATGTGGTCCATTACAAGAGTTCACAGCAAGAATACTCACAATTGTAAAAAGTAGAATTGTTATCCTTTTCATTGTATACAAATTTTTAAAACATATACAAAATTAATAAATTATCCTGGATAAAACCATCTTTTTATCTTAAAAATAGGATGAAATGCAGTATATCATAGAAATATCACATTAAACCAACTAACTAATAATCAGAAACTTATCCACACTACATGAAAATCTTTAATTTCGTTCAAATTATACTGTGATATAGCACTTTTTTTGTAAGTTTGTATTAGATAAAATTTGGGCAGATGAAAAAACTTTTAATCATAACCATAATTCTTTATATGACAGGTTCACTTCTTGCGCAAAACCCAGACTCATTACTTAGCCTATATCAGAAATATACAGAACGGGGGGAAAAGACCGAGGCTATACACACACTCAGAAAACTGGTCGATTACTGGCTCGACATAGATCCTTTGCTGGCCTCCCAATATGCTGCAATGGAGAATCAAATGGCCAAAGAAACTGGCGACAGTATTCTTATTGCACTATCGCTCAACGACATAGGCCTCTCTTATCTTATGCAAAAAACTTACTTCATGGCCACAGAGGCATTTTTCAAGGCTTATGATATTTTCCAGAAAAACAACGACAAAAAGAACCTGGGATACACCCTCATAAACATTGGCAAGGCGTATCTGGAGCAAGGAATAGCTGATATTGCAGAGACCAAGTTCAAAGCAGCAAAAGAAACATTCGAACAAATTAATGATAAATATGGCATTGCATTATCACTCCAATATCTTGGTCTGGCTAACCTGAAAACCGATGAGCAACTGGCTATTGAGTATCTTCAGCAGGCTATTCGAATCCTCAGGGAACTTAATGACCAGCATTCTCTGGCCAAAACAAAGCTTATTCTGGCTAAGGCATTCTACGAGATTGGAGAAAATGACAGTTCTATAACATATACCTCACAAGCTCTAAAATATTTTGAATCAATTAATTCACAAATAGAAATTGGCAAAGCATATCTTCTTCTGGCTAAAAATTATTATGATCTGGGCAAATACCGTACATCTTACGGCTATGGTCTCAGAGCCCTTCGTATCTTTAGCAAGTTAAACAACAATGAAAAAGTTGCAGACATTTACCTCCTCTTTGCCCGTATCCACAGGGAAAAAGGCAGACTGGACTCTACCATTAACAATGCCCTCAAAAGCGCAAGCATAGCTGAAACCTATGGCTACACCGAAATCTTGAGCCATGATTATGATCTGCTTGCTAATGCTTATGCACAAAAAAAGAATTATCCACTGGCTTATCAGTATCAAACACTTTACGCACAAACACTTTCTAAACTCTTTGAGACTGTCAAGCAGCAACACTTTTCTTCTTTTCAGATGAACCTGGAAACAGAAAACAAAGAGAAACAGATCGAACTGCTAAAGATGCAGGCTGAGAAAGAGAGCTTAAAAAAGGACAAAGAGCTTTATAGACGGACAGCTATCTTTACTTTTATCATCATCGTACTGATAATAGTCTTTGGCGTCATACTGATTTTCAGATACATAGAAAAAGTAAAAACCTCACAGTTGCTCGAAGTTACCAATGACCAACTAGTGCAGGAAATCGAAATTCGCAAGGAGACAGAGCAAAAATTCCGTGACAGCGAAGAACGTTACCGTCTGCTTTTCCGTAAAACACCAGTAGGTATTTTCCAATTTGATGAAAACCTGATTATTACTGATGTTAATGACCGTTTTGCCGAAATTCTTCACCTGCATCGAGATGATATTATAAACCAGCCGCTGGATAAATTCCTTGATCGCAACCTGGTGCGGGCCATGAAAGAGGCTCTGGAAAAAGACCATGAAGTAATTGACGAACAGGTCGAGATCCTCACACGCCATGGCATAGCTTATGTCAAGATCAGTGTCAAGCCTTTTAAATACATCAAAGACGATAAACCTGTCAAATCAGCCATTGTCATTGTTCAGGACATCACAGAACACAAGAAAACAGAAGAACTATATAAAATCAATGCTTCACGCAAGCAGAAACTACTTGATCTATTACCCGACAGCCTTATTCTGGTTAATGAGAGCGGACAAATACTGGATTCACACTTACCACACTCTCCTGAGATGGAGCTAGGAGCCAAGCATATAAATGATATTGTCTCGTCAAAGACTGCTGCCCTCTTCCTCAATGAACTGGACCTGGCAATCAAGCAGAAAAAGGCACGCAAATTCCTGTTTACCAATTCAAAAGGCCATAAACTCCTGGCCCGCATTGTACCTGACCAGAAAACATCTAATGCCCTGATTATTATTACTCTAATGCCTGATATGGTTAGCGAAAACGGTCAAAAGACAGTTATCACCAACCTTGATTTTCATCACACGAATAGCAAAGACAAAATCATGAAGGATATTGAGAATGAGATCGAGAATGAGCTCATACCAATGTATCAAAACTTGCAGCGGGCCCTTTCGTTTGTCATGATAAAGAGCTTTGTCGAGCGAATAGAATCTGTAGGAGACAAATTTCACCTCAAAGACCTGAAAACATACGCCGCCAAGCTACAGACGGCCCTGGAAGAATTCGATGTTATACGTGTAACAGAGCTACTTTCGCAGTTTCCGGCATTGATAAATAAGTACATTGGATACGAAACGATTAGCTTCTGAAGCCTATGCCAGAGAAATTCACTCAAATTGTCCGAGGGCTTTTGCCATACACACCAAACGCAGATCAGCTCCACACACTGGAAAAACTCGAGGAATTTTTGCACACACCCAGACGTAATGTTTTTATTCTCACAGGCTATGCAGGTACGGGCAAAACTAGTCTGATGGCGGCCCTAGTGCGTGCACTGAAGCAATACAGTGTCAACACTGTATTGCTGGCCCCTACGGGGCGGGCCGCCAAGGTCCTCTCGCGCTATGCCCGGAAAACAGCTTTTACCATCCACCGTAAAATTTATAAACCCAAGTCACCCAATAACTTATTTGCCGGGTTTGTGCTGGCGCCTAACCGGCACAAGAACACAGTCTTTATTGTGGACGAAGCATCAATGATAAGCAATCAGCCCGGGGAGAGCAATTTTTTTGGCTCTGGCCGCCTACTGGATGATTTATTGGATTATGTATATTCGGGCAAAAATTGTAAACTGATCGTTGTGGGTGACACGGCCCAGCTGCCACCTGTGGGTTTAGACCTATCCCCTGCCCTTGATCCATATTATTATGATTCCATGGGCTTTGAAATTATGCGCTCGCATCTTTCGCAAGTTGTGCGCCAGGCAGAAAACAGTGGTATCCTGTACAATGCCACACTACTGCGCAATATGATTGACGATCCACAGAACAATCAGACAAAACCAAGGTTTCGCACACAGGGCTTCGACGACTTTGTGCCTGTGACAGGTATGGAGGTTACAGACAAGCTACAGCAAGCTTACGACACTGTGGGAGTCGAAAACACGCTGGTCATCACGCGCTCTAATAAAATGGCAAACAGATATAATGCTGGCATCAGAAGCAAAATTCTATACAGAGAAGAAATGATAAGTGTCGATGACCTGGTTATGGTGGTTAAGAATAATTATTTCTGGACCAATGCACGCAGTGGCTTTATTGCTAATGGAGATATAGGCCGCATCACAGCCATTTATTCTTTTCATGAATTGTATGATTTGCACTTTGCACGTGTGGGAATAGACCTGCAAGACTATGGTACACAGATAGATGCACTTGTATTGCTAGATACATTGATGATGGACACACCAGCCATGCCTTATGATAATTACAAAGAGCTATTTAACAAAGTAATGGAAGATTATGGACATCTGCCTACGTCGTATCAACGAATATTGAAGGTTAAGAAAAACGAATTTTTCAACGCACTGCAGATAAAATTTGCTTATGCTGTGACCTGCCACAAATCACAGGGTGGGCAGTGGCATACAATCTTTGTTGACCAGACTTATTTTAACCCACAAACTACTGATAGACAATACCTTAGATGGCTATATACAGCTATCACACGGGCAACAACACAGGTATATCTGGTTAATTTCCATGAATCATTCTTCGAAGGCTAAACATCAAAAATAAGGATAGTAAGATCGTCTGTCTGGAGATTATCGCCCTTCCAGTCAAAAAATATTTCAAGCAACGAACCAGCCTGCTCCTGGGGAGACAATTCACCCGTATCAAGCAATATTTTCTTGAACCTGGCAGTAGAAAAGCGCCTACCCCTGGGACTTATCTGATCCACCACACCATCGGTAAAGAGTATTATCCTATCACCTGGCTCCAGGTCAAACTCCTCCTGCTCAAACACCAGTTCTTTAAAATAAAAACCTATAGGAGACCTGACACCTTTGAACACATACAACACACCCGAACGAATTATATACAAATCCATGTTTGCCCCGGCAAAGACCAGCTTTTTCCTATCACGCGATATCCTGACCAGAGCCACATCAGCTCCTTCATCCCTATCTTGGGAAAAATGTCTCAGATTAGCTTTGATCTCACAGCGCATTTCTTCGAGGATATCCACCACTTGCCAATTATCCTCTTTTGCCTTTTCGAAAACCTGCTTGAGAGTAACCATAAACATTATCGCCAACAAAGCACCAGACATACCATGTCCTGTACTATCTCCCAAAAGTACCACATCATCCCCTCCCAGCTCACAGAGCATATAGAAATCACCACTTATGCCCTCTTTTGGCAGGAAAACCAGCCCATATTCACCCAGACGAGCACTCAAAAAGGACCTATCAGGGAAAAATGAAAACTGAATCCTCTGAGCATACGCGATGCTATCTATTAAATTGTTGTACAGGGTCTCTACCATCTGTTTCTGGAGAAAAAGCTCACGATTCTTTCGTGCCAATTCCTTGTTTTGCATATCAATAACACTCTGATGTTGCAAGGCATCGTTTTTCAAGGTCCATACCAGAATTGCCATTACAAGGAACATCAAAAAATGAGCTACACAGAGGGGGGAAGGGACAAAAGCCAGAGACGGAACAGATATTTTATTCTCGACAATACGGACCAAAGCAAAAAGACCAAAATTTAAAATACCCGAAACAATGAAATCTTCACGACTATCAAAAAAGGCAAACCCAAAAACCATCAATACCAACAAGAAAAACTCAATATCCAAATGAGGCAAAAGCAGCGCCAGAACAGAAAAAAACACAGCCATTACCAGCAGAAACCACCATGCACCTGCCTTATACCCCACTCTATCATGTACAAAAAAACCGAGCACTAACAAAACTAGCACAAGAAGGTCCAGGTAAAAAATAATCAAGAAATACTTCTCAAACAAGCTATAGATCCCACTTACAATAGCTATGATAGCTGCTAAAGACAGTGTCGACAACAACACTGTATTTAAGAAACGTCTTCTTTTCTGCCAGAGAATATTATCCTCTGGTCTAAGTCCAATATTTAAAAACCTCTCAAGCACAATCTATTGATTATAAACATTTTTTAAAAACTCCCCAAGATTAACTACATAACGTTTGTGGGTACCGAACCCTATCTTACCCTGCTCATCAAAAGCTTCTACCTCAAACTTTAGCTTTGGGCCACTGACTTCTACCAACCTAGCAAGACAGGTAACTTTCATTCCCACGGGTGTTGCCTTGATATGCCTGACGTTAACCTCAGTACCTACAGTAGTGCATCCCTGCTCAAGAAAAGGTTCTATCAGACGCAAGCAAGTATTCTCCATCAGGGAGATCATCGCAGGAGTGGCAAAAACATCCACGCCGCCAGATCCATAAGCAGTGGCAGTATCACCATGTTCCACGATTTTCTCTATAACAAACTCCTCTCCTATTAATGGTTGCTTTTTGTACATTGCGTTTTTTTTAGCAATAAGAATTTTTTGCATAAATTTAATCACAATTTTCCAAAACACAATAAAATGAAACAAGTTCTACATCTGATACTTATACTGTCAACATTCCTCTTTCTCTCATGCAACCAAGATACTAGACCCCTGATACTAGTGTCCAAAGAATACAAAAGCCAGGCCTTCCACCACTGGTTAATGTCTGCGGATAGCAATATCAGAATCGTCTCTGTTTTTGGCATGCACGACAGGGATAGCATCCTCTCTCTGCTAAAAAAGGCAGACGGCATCATAATAACTGGAGGAGAAGACATTAACCCTACATTATATGGCGAACCAGAAGAAATAAATCGTTGTGGCATTATCAATGACTATCGCGATAGCCTCGAAATCATGCTTATCAATTATGCAATAAAAAACAAAATTCCTCTGCTAGGCATCTGCCGGGGCCATCAAATAATAAATGTAGCACTGGGCGGCTCTCTCATCGTGGACATTCCACAGGATCTTGGCTCTGACACACTTCACCGCAAAGACGGTCATGCCACAATGCATCTGGTTTACATCAAACCTGATTCTTACCTACACAACATAGTAAAAATTGATAGTGGACTGGTAAGATCTAACCATCACCAAGCAGTAAAACAAGTTGGTAAAAATTTACATGTTGTAGCTTACGCTCCTGACTCAGTAATAGAGGCATGTGAACCAGAGGACACCACCGGACAGTTCATCCTCACACTTCAATGGCACCCCGAGGGAATGGACTACAATGCGCCCCTAAGCTACAGAATACGGGACTTTTTCCTCCACAAGGTCAAAACATATAAAAAACACATAAAATGAAGCAAACAGACACACTCCAGGGACTGGCAGATTACCTCTCAGGCTTTTACAAAAACGTGAGCTTCAGAAAAAACAAAATAATCATCCTCGAACAGAGCGACCCTTATATCGTGCGGATTACCAAAACCGGCGTCAAGGTGCGACGATGGTGGAATAATCTGTACCTGCTAGCCGTGGTCGCCCTGTTACTATACACACTAGAAGAAATCATCCTGGCAATAGCAGGCCTACACATCAGAACACAAACAAAATTCTACCTGTGGCTCGCCGCAATGATAATAAGCACGCTGCTAACGGCGCTCGACAACCGCTGCCAGCGAAAAATTAAAGCCCGGATCAAGGAACAGGCACAAACATTTCTCTCACAAAGAGAAGAAAATCAGGATTCTACACCAAACTAACAAAAAATTCACACACTACTCTTGCACAAAAAAATTAAATTTTCTACTTTTGCCAACGTCAAAAACGCCCCCATCGTCTAGTGGCCCAGGATGCCAGATTCTCAGTCTGGAGACCGGGGTTCGAGTCCCCGTGGGGGTGCTGAGGCCGAGTCCACGGGCTCGGCTTTTTTTTTGTGAAAAAACCCGACTTTTCAGGCCTTCCAGAAGTCTCTACCGATTTTTGAAATTCTACCTTTAAAGCAAAAATAAAATAAATTTTAGACTTTAGCTGGGAACAATAAACTTTTTATTAAAAACAAAAATAACAATTGACATATTTCAAAAAAATACTTAATATTATATTATTAAAATCAACGGAACCTTGATTTTGGCAATAATTTAGTATTAACCACAAAAATTTTGAAAATGAAAAGGTTAGTTAAATTAACAACTCTGCTATTCGCAACAATAACGGTACTGTTTACAAGTTGCGAGAAAAACAAAACCGATTTACCGGTTGAGTTTAGATTTGTACTACTTGATACACTCGGCAATGAAAAAACAGAATTTAATTATGGCGAAAATATTATTTTTAGCTTCCAGGTAATAAATTATAGTTCCGAAGATTTGTTCCTTGAGAATTTTTTGCCTAATGATGATTTTTTCAGAGTATATCAACCTAATACAAACGAAGGAACGTTAGATTGTGGTATTCCTTATACCATGGTAAGTGAAATAGGTGGCTTTATAATCCCTGCTAATGACACTTTAAAAATTGAATATCCATGGAATAATATAAATAGTGAAAACAGCAATAATTCCGTTTTATTTGGAGATAATAAAAGAGTAAATTTGCCTATAGGCAGCTATTATACAGCATTTTCCCAATCATTCAAAATTGGGGATATTCAAACAGAAGAAAAACATTTCAGAATTGATTTCACCATAAAATAATTGAGTTATGAAAAAAATAATCATAAACATTCTGCTTGTTATAATTAGTTTTAATCTGACAGCACAAGTATTAACAAGAACTATATCACAGCAAGAATTGGAAAAAACAATTGTTCTTGCAAATAAGAGGAATATTGATGTAATAACAATGCCAGGTGTTGATGTCCAAAAATTATTGCAAGAAGACGAGGATAATAGAAGCCTGGATTTACCTTACCGTTTCGGCTATGCATTTGAAGTTAATTACAATATGCAAAATTCCGGAAACTGGATTGATGTTGATAGTGGCAGGGTGTGGACACTAAAAATTGTCTCTAAAGGTGCATATTCTATAAATTTAGCATTCAGTAAATTTTATTTACCTGAAAAAAGTCGGTTATATATCTATAACGAAGACAAAACTGTATTACAAGGACCTATCACATCGAAAAATAATACCAAAGATGGAACTTTTGCAACAGACTTAATACAGGGTTCAGCAATAATATTAGAATATTTTGAACCCTATAATCTAAAAGAAAAAGCTGAAATTTCAATCTCAAAAATTGTTCATGGCTACCATAATTTATTTCCGTCTTCAGCAAAAGGTTATGGATCTTCTGGCAGTTGTAATATTGATGTTAATTGTCCCGAAGGCGATGATTGGCAAGATGAAAGTAATGCTGTGGCTATGATTTTAATAAATGATAATAGTTTGTGTTCAGGCTGCATGGTAAATAATACAAATCAAGATTTTACACCATACTTTCTAACTGCTAATCATTGTATTCAAGGTCAAAATGTCAATAACTGGACTTTCAGATTTCAATATAAAAGTCCTTCCTGTGGTGGCGGAGACGATTATTCTTACTATTCTTTTTATGGTGCAGATTTAAAAGCTAATAGTTCTGTTAGTGATTTTGCACTGTTGGAATTGTATTCACGTCCAACTGTTTATACAGGTATTACTTACGCAGGTTGGTCTAGAAGTCTAACACCAGCAAGTTCTGGTGTAGGTATTCATCATCCCAAAGGGGACGTAATGAAAATATCTATTTCAAATTCGCCACCAACTGCAATTAATGAGAATGGAATTAGTTTATGGCGCGTACAATTTAATTCTGGTGTAGTTGAACCTGGTTCTTCTGGTTCACCTTTTTTTGATCAGAACCATCGAATAGTAGGTCAATTATTTGGAACATATCAAAATGATCCTATTTCATGTAGTAATCAAGATGGTTACGCCTTATACGGTCGTTTTAATGTATCATGGACACATGGCTTATCTCAATTTCTAGATCCAAATAATACTGGGGCTATGACAATAAATACAATAAAAATTCCTTATATCTCAGGCACACAAGTCATCTGCGATTCAAACAGTACTTTTACCTTACACAACCGTCCACCAAATTCTACAGTCGTTTGGACACACAGTAGTAATTTGACGCAAATAGGAGGAAATAGCGGAACAACTTATACAGTTAAGGCAAAAAATAGTAGTGTTTCAGGAAATGCGTGGGTCAAGGCAAATGTTAACGGTGTTGAGTTTGAAAAAACTATTTGGGTAGGAAAACCAGGACAACCAGTAACTAATCCACCCGGATACCCTACTGTTCAGATGGCACTGGGCGAAATAAGATCAATACGAGTAACATCAGCGCCTGGTTATCCCTATCAATACATCTG
>JALVRO010000214.1 GCA_027031265.1 Bacteroidales bacterium
ATCTTGGGGTTTTATCTAAATAATATTTCTTTCTATAATAGTCGAGATAACTTGAATAAAGATCACCGTAACATGATCTTAATTTTGAAATATAAAAATCCTTCCCTCCCCCGGGAATTTCTGAAATAAAATTACTAAAAGCCTGTTTTTCCAGATTTATGTCAAATTCTGAAACAATTCCTGTACTTTTCAATGAATATGCTGGATGCAACATTATCCAGGGTTCAGATCTAGTATATATATCTACATTCTTATCTAGTACCTTTTGTAATAAAGTAGAACCACTTCGTGGTTGTGAAATTAAAAAAAATAGATTTTTATCATCCATTAGCTGAATTATCCTGATGTTTCCATAAGTGTTCAACGGTAATGATACCTCTATTTTGATCAAGAATAATACCACTCCTATAAACATCCTTTCCTACCACTTCAAATCTTATTAAATCCTTAAATTTCACTATCCATTCAACACTTTCCCGAACAAATCCAAAGTCAACTATATACTGCCCACTTACTAAGGGCAGTGATGAAATATGAAGCTCAGCACAACCCTGGGAAAATAAATCATCAATTACAAATCCACTAATCGGCATACTACTTAAACGAATTAATTCTAGTCCGGAAAAATCTTTAATTGATATAACAAAGGCTGGAGAAATCCATTTTCGTGTAGATTTGTACTTTATTCGAATAGTAACAGGGTCTCCCATTAAAATATTTTTATTTTCTGGATTGAAAATCTCAACTTCCTCAAGTTCAAATCCAATATTTGTATCATTTTTTATTAATTCTTTTGTTACTCTGTTTTTGAAACTATCCTCTGCTGCACCAGATACATATAAATTAATTGCATCACTGGCACTTCCGTCATAGACTTTACTCCCAGATTCAAGCATAATTCCTTTTTGACATAGACTTCCAACTGCCCCCATATTATGACTTACAAAAAGAATTGTTCTGCCAGCCTTACTAACATCATCCATTTTACCTAAACATTTTTTTTGAAATTCTATATCTCCTACTGCAAGCACTTCATCAATAACAAGTATTTCAGGTTCCAAATGTGCAGCAACAGCAAATGCAAGTCGTACATACATACCGCTAGAATATCTTTTAACTGGAGTATCCAGGAACTTTTCTATTTCTGAAAATGATACTATTTCATCAAATTTTGATTTAATCTCATTTCTGGTCATTCCCAGTATTGCACCATTTAAGTATATATTTTCTCTACCGGTTAATTCCGGATGAAATCCTGTTCCAACTTCAAGTAAACTGGCGATACGTCCGTTGATATGTATTTTGCCTTTTGTCGGCTCAGTAATTCGAGACAAAATTTTCAAAAGTGTAGACTTACCTGCGCCATTGCGGCCTATAATGCCAACCTTATCACCCTGATTAATTTCAAAATTAATATCATTCAATGCCCAGAATTCTTCCACCTGTAGTGGATCATTTATTTTATTTTTATTTTGTAAAGGGTTAAGTGTATTGATAAGCTTTCTACTGCCTTGTAACAGGGTATCACGAAGCGTCTGATAACGGTCCTGTTTCTCATGCTTAATAAGGTATTTTTTGCTTAAACCTTCTACTTTTATTGCAATATTGCTCATTTCAGAATCACCCGGAAACTTTTTTTTCTTCCTCCCTCTCTTTCAAACAATCCATATTGTATTAACCTGATAAACACTTGCTTAGTTGCATTTGAAGTTATATCTTCCTGTTGACCTAATTCAATCATATAACATCCGCAAATACTTTTTCTGTCTTTCTAAAATGGATAATACCTATAATACAAATTAAGGATATTACACCAACAGACACAGTGAGTTCTGTTAGATTAAAAGCTGTTTTACCTCCACTTATAGCCCAGCGAAAACCATCGATGACGCCCACCATGGGATTAAGGTAGTAAAGTAACTGATACTTTTCTGGAACAATGGTTGTACTAAAGCCTACAGGAGAGATATACAGTCCTAACTGCACAATAAAAGGCACTACAAAGCGAAAATCTCGATATTTAACATTAAGTGCTGCCACATAAAGTCCTGCACCCAATGCCGCAAAAAAGCCTAACAGTAAAAATACAGGCAGTGTCAGAATTTGCCAGTTGGGCAGGTATTGGTACCAGACCATTAAACCCAGTAAAATCACAAAGGATATTAAAAAGTCTACAACGGCAACAATTACAGTTGCTGATGGAATAATCATACGCGGAAAATAAACCTTGGATATAAGATTGCTATTACCAATCAGGCTATTACTGGCATTTGAAAAAGCCGTTGAAAAAAATGTCCAGGGCAACATGGCCGCAAAGACATAAATAGGGTAAGGCACCCCTTCACTGGGTAATTTGGCTATTTTTCCAAAAACAATAACAAAAACTATCATTGCCAGTAATGGCCTGATAACAGCCCACAATACACCTATAATGGTTTGCTTATATTGAACTGCTATATCCCGCCAGGCAAGGATATAAAATAATTCGCGGTATCTCCACAGATCCATCCAGTAATGTCGTTCAGCTTTCCCTGACTCAATTGTAAACTCAAATTCTTTACTGGACATTTATTTAAATTAACATTTCCAAACGGGAGATTGAATAAGGAGATCGAATAAAAAGTATAGTACTGAAAACAAAATAAAACCAGAACAGATTGTTAAGCATTAGGAAAGACACCTGTTTTAGACAACCCTTTTTATCCAGTATGCAGTTCTTGTTGCGTCATTTGTTTCATAAAGCCACGCCATAATCAATTGCATGTTGGCAGATGGGACTCATATTGCTTTGTCTTGTCCCGCGTCTACTTTCTACCCGCCCAATTTCATATAAAGACGAGCACTCAATCGGCATCCTGCTTCAATTTTATTACTTAAGTGCTGAGGGGTTTAAATAAACAGGCCAATATTCCCCCTTTTTGACTGTCATCTGTGCGACTGCCAAACAGATACATTTTAATATTTCCAAAATGCTGGTATACATAGTGTAAAAGCTGCTTTGAGTTTCGCCTGAAAGGCTTATGGTATGGATTTTACCGATAATTTAAATGAGCGGATAAATACAGTATCTGATTTTTTATTTATTAAGGATTATAGTAGATTAAAACCAGATCCACTGACTTTTCTTGAAACAAATCTCATTTTTACTATTTTATTTATAAAAAACAAATATTTTTTAGCTATAATTGAAGTATGTACTAAAATAAAGTCTATAAAGCGTAAAAGCATCAAACATTCACAAAAAAATTAAGATTATTATGGTATTAGCCCAACAATCCACACAGTTAACTGGTCTGGCAAGACAGCTTGTCATGCAGAACCTTCTCCAGGAAGAAGATGCCAACAAAGCTATTGAAGCAGCGAAAAAAGAAAAACTACCATTTGTTCAATATGTTACCAGCAAAAATCTGGTTAAACCCATTGATATTGCTACGCTGGCATCTACAGAGTTTGGTACACCGCTTCTTGATATTTCTGCCCTGGATATTGAAAAGGAAACGGCATCTATAATAAAGGAAGACCTGATTACCAAGCATCAC
Organism: Bacteroidales bacterium; assembly: GCA_027031265.1. GTDB lineage: Bacteria > Bacteroidota > Bacteroidia > Bacteroidales > S143-33 > S143-33. The sequence continues at coordinate 3,540 of JALVRO010000214.1, forward strand.
GCCCTGCCTATTTTTAAGCGGGGGAACCGGTTATTTATTGCCCTGGCTGATCCAACTAATATTAGTGCTCTGGATGAAATAAAATTTCAGTCCGGATTGAGTGCTGAAGTTATTCTGGTTGAAGCGGACAAGCTGGAAAAAGTCATTGAAAAAGTACTTTCTGATACCGATGACAGTATGGATATGTCTGACTTCAATGATGAAGAACTCGATGGTCTGGATTATGAAGATACTGAAAAAGATGAAGATAATGTTAGCCGCAGTGATGCGGATGATGCGCCAGTCGTTAAATTTGTCAATAAAATTTTACTCGATGCCATTAATAAAGGAGCTTCTGACATCCACTTTGAACCCTATGAGAAATTTTTCCGGGTTCGTTTAAGAATGGATGGTATGTTACAGGAAGTGGCCAAACCGCCTGTCAACTTAACCCCCAGAATATTAGCACGCATCAAGGTTTTATCCCGCCTGGATATTTCTGAACGGCGTATCCCTCAGGATGGTCGTATGAGGATGAAAATATCCAAAAACAGAGCCATTGATTTTCGTGTCAGCACATGCCCAACACTCTTTGGAGAAAAGGCCGTTTTACGTATTCTGGA
>JALVRO010000215.1 GCA_027031265.1 Bacteroidales bacterium
AACACAAAGGACACCATCTACATTTCACAAAGGACACCAAGCTATCACCATACTTAGCGCGACTTTGCGGTAAAATTAATCCCCTTTCTCCTTTGTGAAACTTTGTGTTTAGAGTTTAGAATTAAAACACAAAGGACACCAAGCTATCACCATACTTTGCGCGACATAGCGATAAAATTAATCCCCTTTCTCCTTTGTGAAACTTTGTGACCTGACTTAGGGAAACTTTGTGTTTAGAGTTTAGAATTAAAACACAAAGGACACCAAGCTATCACCATACTTTGCGCGACATAGCGATAAAATTAATCCCCTTTCTCCTTTGTGAAACTTTGTGACCTGACTTAGGGAAACTTTGTGTTTAGAGTTTAGAATTAAAACACAAAGGACACCAAGCTATCACCATACTTAGCGCGACTTTGCGGTAAAATTAATCCCCTTTCTCCTTTGTGAAACTTTGTGACCTGACTTTGTGAAACTTTGTGATAAGTATTAAAACACATAGCCGTATTAATTAAAATTAATTCTTTTCTGGAGCAGGTAAAATTTTAGTAAGTTTGCTTAACAACAATTAATAATTCTAACTATGAAAATGCGTAGAAAGCCTGATTGGCTCAAGATAAGGCTTCCACATACAACAAACTTTACGACTGTTGACCGCATCCTCAAGAAATATAACCTCCACACAATATGCGTTAGTGGCAAATGCCCTAATCTGGGGGAATGCTGGGATGCTGGCACAGCAACAATAATGATCCTTGGTGATGTGTGCACACGTGCATGTAAATTTTGCGCAGTAAAGAGTGGTAAACCTTTACCACCTGACCTTACAGAGCCGCGTAAAGTAGCCGAAGCTATCAAACAGCTTGGGCTCAAGCACGTAGTACTCACGTCCGTAGACAGGGACGACCTGTCTGACAAGGGATCCGGAATGTGGGCTTTGACCATCAAGACAATAAAGCAGTTTACACCCTGGGTGACCATTGAAGCTCTTATTCCTGACTTCGACGCAGTACCAGAGTATCTGGACAAGGTCATAAATGCCGGCGCAGAGATTATCTCGCATAATATGGAGACGGTACGCCGCCTCACACCTGTAATGCGTTCACGTGCTACTTATGACCGTAGCCTCAAAGTCCTTGAATATATTGCTTCTCGAGGCGCCACTGCCAAGACAGGCATAATGGTCGGACTGGGCGAGACCCAGGAAGAAGTACTCGAACTTATGGACGATGTGCTCTCTGTGGGTGTCAAGATTCTTACTATTGGCCAGTATCTCCAGCCCACACCTGAGAATTACCCTGTTCAGGAATACGTGCCCCCCAAAGTCTTTGATTATTACAAGCAGGTAGGCCTGGAGAAAGGCTTTGCTTATGTCGAGAGCGGTCCTCTTGTGCGTTCGTCCTATCATGCAGAGCGACAGGTTGATATGCGCGCCATAGAAGTGGATATTCTCTCCCGAAAGCTCCCACACGTCAAAGAGGAAGAACTGCAACAGTTGGAGGAACTGCAGCAAAAATCTGGCATTGATATATTGACTATAGCCAGGGATAAAACTAAGAAAAATTAAGCCTTTTTCGGCCAAAATCCGGCACCTTATACCACTGCTACCTGGGAACATTAATTTATCCCAGGTATAGTGCTTAAAAATTAACAAAGTGTGTCTAGATCGGGTCTTGCGATAAAAAAACTTATCTTCTGTTATTCATGGCCGATAATGATAACAATTCGGTATTGTGAGGGCTGCTGGTTAGTTATATTTTTTAGCGGTCAGCCTTATTTTTTGGTATGATTTCTACTTTATTTTCCGAGGCTACGCAAGTATCAGAGTATCAGAGTCTAGCCCAATAAAACCTTCTTGATCGTAGTGTGTCCTTATTTACCACAAAAGGCTACGCTCATTGAAAGGTCTGCGTCAGGACCAATGTGTCTTCCTTGTAGGTCAATGAAGCCAGAAGGCCCAGTCCTCCGTCTATGTTGGTATAAACATTCGCAGGTTGGGCAAAGGGATTATTATTAGCTATTTCCGATCGTGTGAATGTGTCGAAAAATTTATAAAGGTTACGGTCAATAGCATAGAGCTGGATAAATATTGTATCAGTTGGCACCTTCACAGCATACCAGTGAAATGTGTAATTCTTACCATCGAAAATCTTGTCTGCAAAAGCAAAACCATCTACAATTCCAGGCAGCTTTGCCTCAATGGGGCCAAAATCAGCAAAAATAAAACGTAAAATATTACGACGACGCAACCTATAAAGGAATACAACTGTATCGGGCAAAAAGATTGTATCATAAATCTCAGGCTTATTAAACTGGACGCCTATCACGTAGTAATTAACTTGACTGGAAGGATCATGCACTGTTATTGTTCCTTTAAACAATGCACCTGCTGTGTCTATTATCTGGCTCGTGAAATCTGGTTTCTGAGGCACCTCTGTCACAGCACTCACTCTTTGTTCCTGATATTCTACCTTGAGTGTGTATAATGAACCATTTTTAACCATATAATTAGCCTGGTAAAAACCGCGCTGACCGCGAGGCTGAAGGTCAAAAAGAAAATTATTATCCTCATACATGTCCACCTGTGCATCATTAACAAAAAGATTTGTGTCAAGGGTCTCAGCAGTAGGCTTGCTCCACGAAACATTGACCAGAATAGTATCAGCATTAGCATTAAGAATACTATTTACTACCAGATGATTCTCACCCTCAAGAAGTGTATAATCAAGTTTTTTCTCACAGCTTATTAACAGACTCATTATCAAGATTGTAAACAAAATTCTTCTCATGGTTCAGTGCTTTAGAAAATAATCTTATAGCTAATAAAAGGCATGATCTGGAAAATGCTATACTGATAAAGTGTGGGCGGATTTGTGTAATAGTCAAATTGCACAAAAAACGGGTTTTTCCTGTTGTATACATTATAAATTCCAAATGATAGTACACGCTTTCTGCCCTTTTTCATTGATATGTAAGTTGCTCCTATGTCCAGGCGGTGATATGGAGGCAATCGGTAATTATTGCGATATTGAAAATATTGTATTGTGTTGTGCGAGAAATACCTCGGATCATACAATGTAGGAGCATACAGGGTATGACGCACTGAAATATACTGCTCCAGAGGTACAGTAATAGCTATACCTGTGTTAAAAATCCAGGTAGCAGACAAATTCCATTTATTATTAATATGATACATAGCCACCAGTTTCAAGTCATGTCTACGGTCATAACGATACGGGAACTTTCGGCCAAAATTTAGACTATCAAACTGCCTCCAGGACCATGACAGGGTATATCCGGCCCATCCTGTCAAGCGCCCAATATCCTTACGGGCAAAAAATTCTAAACCATAAGACCAGCCACGCCCTTGTACAACTTTCTGCTCCCATACCTCCCCTGCAGTCTTCCCACTTTCACGGTCTCCGAAAATACTCTCACCTTCTTTCATTTCTACCAGATCATTCATCATTTTAAAAAAGCCTTCGAATGTTAAGTTCATTTTCGCTGTTTTCCAGGCTGATCCAATGGCAAATTGTTCTGACTTTTCAGGCACCACAAGATCTGTTGCGGGTAGCCATAGATCCATAGGTAGCCCCATATTTGTTGTGCTCAATAGATGGATATATTGCTGCATACGACTATAGGCAAACTTCACCGACCACATAGGCAGGATAATGACACTGGCTGACATACGGGGCTCTGGCGAGGAAAACACAGTATCACGTATACTAAATGCCGATGCATGGAAACCTATATTGACCTTTAGCCAACTGGCAACATTGATATCATCTTCCACATAAATAAAGCCCTCACGCCCATACAGCTTATTATTACCATAAGTAGTATCCAGGGTTACCTCCAGACCTGTAATTTTAACAGCACTTATGCCTGGATCAAAAGTATGAAAAACAAACTGTGCACCTGCTTTTATCTTGTGAGCAGGTACTGGCAAGTAATCAAAATCAAGTTGAGTTCCCAGATCATAAATTCCTGATGTATAGTTCAGATCCCACACAGATCTGGCAGTGTCTACAGTGCGGTAATCCTCTATTTGCATTTTTATGCCAGACCTGAACAAAAAGCGGCTGTATGTAAATGTAGCATTAGCAAATACCTTATTACTAAACTTATGATTCCATCGCATTGAAGAAATCATATTTCCCCAATCAAGTGTCCAACGTGTATAAAACTTATAATCCGGATGATTACGGTCAAATTGTATAAAAGCCCTGTCCTTTCCTCCGTATATACTCAGGTACAGTCTGTCTTTAGCTCCGATTTTTGTATTGACCTTGCCATTTACATCGTAAAAATAATACCCGCCTGTTATGATGCTTTCCTTGTTCTGCTTGTGTTTGTTAAGGTAATGAATGATTGGTTTAGCCAGAATATCAATATATGTCCTGCGTGCTGCAAAGACAAAAGATGCAGTGTCTTTTTTTAAAGGCCCTTCGACAAATACTTTCGAAGAAATAAGCCCTATAGAAGCCAGGGCATGAAAGTGATCCATATTGCCCTCTTTCATTCGAATGTCCAACACAGACGAGAGACGTCCACCATAACGTGCAGGAAAGCCTCCTTTGATAATATTTACACTTTTTATAGCTTCCGGGGTAAAGACTGAAAAAAAACCAAACAAATGACTGACATTATACACAGGCACACCATCGAGAAGAATAAGGTTTTGATCAGGCGCACCACCGCGTACCATAAAACCTGATGTTCCTTCGACTCCTTGCTGGACACCAGGCATCAACTGCACAACTTTGAGCACATCACTCTCGCCCATAAGCATTGGCAGGCGGCTAATATCACCAACATTAATATTTATCTTGCTCATCTGTGCCGACTGCAGCTGCTTCTCTGCCACCACACTAACAGCCTGTATCTCAACTGAGGTTGCCAACTGTACATTTATGCTCAGGTTTGATGTCAAATCTACCTCTATTTTCTTTGATACATAGCCTGGATAAGAAAAATACAACACATGTTTGCCACGAGGCAGGGTCAGACTATAGAAACCATATTCATTTGTGTAGGTATAAAAATTCTGATTGTAAATATCCACTACCAGGACACCTATCAGCTGCTCAGCTGACTCCTTGTCCTGCACATAACCGCTCACTGTGAAGCGCTGAGCTATTACATGATTTATTAACGAAAAAAATAGCAGCGCTGTATAAAGATTCTTCATTCCCCTGGCATTGCTTTTTTAGAAAAATAGCATTTTTAACCTTTATTCGCAATACACTCAACCAATTCCACTAAAAAAGAAAGCGGGGAACTTCTGGGAAGTTCCCCGCTTGAAAGCAAAAGCTTTTTAAAGGTTACTTTGTTCCTTCGAACCACAGTGGTTTGAAGATTGAACCGTAATCAGGAGTGTTTGGATTGTAGCTTACCTCATCTATTGGATATGGGAAACGATGTGGCAGCTCATTACCACTAGTTGGCGTCAATACAGGATAACCTGTACGACGATAATCTGCCCAGTTCTCCGGGTTAAGGTAGTTTGCAACCCATTTCTGGGTAATTATTTCCTGAAGCAAAGCATTACCTGTCAGACCATTTACATAAGTAGTATATGGAGTCATATCTGGACTAAGGCCAAGCATTGCCATAGCTGCACTTACAGCATTAACTAATGTTGTGCGTGCATTAGCCAGGTCATTAGCACGAAAATAAGCTTCTGCCTTGATAAACTGACCTTCTACACCTGTGATAAGATATACAGGGGCATCAGGCTGTGTGAATGGTCCCTGATCCTGATCATCACCATAGTACAGCACGCCATTACGTGGGTCTGGAGTGTTAGCTCCCCAGCGTCCTGATGTACTGTCTGCCAGGAAGTTCTGGAATGTTTCATTATCCGTAGAATAACCACTACGCTGTGTGAGAAACTGATACAATGGATTGTTCTCAGTGGCACCGCTTCCGAATGGTACAGCCATTGACTCATCAGCAGCAAGACCATTGTCAACCCAGCTTATTACATCCGTCCAGTTAGGAGCATGAACTTTAGAGATACGAAGGGCATAGCGTGCTTTGAGAGTATAAGCTGCCTTGAGCCACAAATCCATTTGTCCATCAAAAATTGGGTCACCATTAACTGTACCAGTAACATCTATCTTGGAGATAGCATCATCTAGTAAGTTCTGTATAGTTGTGTAAATCTGCTCTTCTTTATCATACTCTGGTGGATAACCATTAAGTGCGTCGCTATAAGGAATATCCCCAAAGAGGCCTGTCATTGTTCCAAGAGTCAAAGCCTCTAGAATTTCAGCAACTGCATAATAGTTATCAGCCTGACTTTCCTCAGCATGTGTCTTAATATCTTTAATATCCATTAGAGGACCTGTATAGATATCATTCCACAGATTATTGACGTCTGTCTGGGTTATATTATAGGTATTAATAGCAACTGCCTGACGGTCAGTACCTTTTATCTGCTGCATCCACATACTGGTAACTCCTGCTACATCAAAATCGCCAAACACATAACCCAGGTTCACTTCTACCGAGGGCAGAAGCAAATACATTGGTGCTTCTGTAATAGCATCAGGGTCTTTATTAATCTCGGGGTCAATCCACTTCGTGCAAGAAGTGAATCCTAAAAGCAAGATTACCCCAAGTATAGCTAAAAATTTATTTTTCATAGCTTATGATTTTTTATTTAAGATTTTCTGATTTGTATTCACTACTGGGTGGGTGTCCCACCCAGTAGTGATTTTATAAAATAATTAGAAATTAATTTTCAGACCAATAGTCCAGGCCTTAATACCAGGCATGTTGAAGTAATCCATGCCAAGACCATTAGATACACCAAGCAAGTTAGTCTCAGGATCTACACCTGTGTATGGAGTCTTCAGGTATACATTATAACCAGTTACGTTAAACTGCAATGCCTGGAGATGAAGTTTATTAACAATATTCTTTGGTACATTAATGCCAATAGAGAGGTTACGCAGACGTATCCAGTCTGTTGGCTCGATGAACTGGTTAGATGGGCCAGTGAAGCCACTACCATAACCATTCCACCAGTACCAGTACTCGTCAACTACGACTTCGTTTGAGTTTGGATCGCCAGGTCCAGCAACCTCATGGCCAGCAGCATCATAGTGATAGATATTACCATCAGAACCTACGTGACCAAGAACACCTTCCCAGACCTTTGTGCTTCCACGATTCTCTGTACCTTTGTGTGTACCGAAGAAATACAAGGCACCTCTAGTACCATTCCACATCTGGCCACCTTTCTTCCATTCGAGCAGCCAGCTCAGAGTAACAGGGCCGAATGTGAGACGGTTGTTCCAGCTAAGCAAAAACTTAGGCTGGATAGTACCATAAGATTTCATCTCATCACTCATGATTGGGAATCCATATTTACCTCTTCCAGCTGTTGAATCATCTTGTATAACCACACGACCGAGAGAATCAGTTACCCAACCAGTAGCGTAGATAGAACGATAACCTTCACCTGCAACAGCACGAATCTGTGGTTCTACGAAACCACCCAGGAATACGTTTTCAATACCTTCTGCGAGCTTATCTACTACAGTGTATGGGTTAGAGAAGTTGAAGTTCATATCCCATGTGAAGTTCTTTGTCTTCACTGGAGTAATACCTACAATGATTTCTATACCATAAGTATGCATTGAAGCTGCATTCATGTACATTGTGTTGTATCCAGTAGATGGAGCAACTGGTACATGGAGCAACAGGTCTGTGTTCTTGTTGTAGAAGTAAGAAGCGTCAAAGTAAAATCTATCACCAAAGAAGTGCATCTCAAGACCTATCTCACTTGTGGTCTGATTCTCTGGACTCAGATCCTGGCTACCGAGTGAACCATAAAGGTGTGTGTATCCTGCATAACCCATGAAGGGGAAGCTAACACCAGCTGTCCAGCCATCACCTGCTGATGCGGTTGACAGATAGCTATATGTTGCATAAGCAACTGCATCGTTAGCAATCTTAGCATAAGAAGCACGCAATTTACCAAATGTCAGGACATTATTCTTTGGCAAAAGCTCAGAGAATACAAAGCCCAGACTTACTGATGGATAGAAGAATCCCTTTGGTTTACCATTAACAAATGGCATTGTGGTTGACCATTCCTGGCGTCCTGTGGCTTCCAGGTAAATCATATTCTTATATACCAGGCTCAAGTTACCATAGAAAGCTACAGTACGCTTCATGCTAGTATACTCTGTACCCTTTGGATCAGCAGAACTTCTTACGTTATCGAAACCTGATAAAGCAAGGTCACTACCATATCCAGCAGCACCTGTATATTTATGCTGATAAAGATTATTACCAAACAGACCACTTACTTCCAGATCTCCAAACCTCTTATTTACGCGAACGATCAGGTCAGAGTTGAAATCTTGAAGCTCACCAAAACTACGCTCTTTGTAACCTGTCTGCTGTTCATTAGAATGTGGTTTGAAGAAGTAGTCTACATACTTGGTCCATATATCTTCTCCAAGACGCCATGTCACTGTCATCCAGCTCAAAGGACTCCAGTCAAAGTGGATATTACCAAGAACACGATTAACACGGTCCTTGTAGTAAATATTATTAACAATCCAGTATGGGTTATCATAACCACGGCTAATACCACGGAATGTACGCTGCTCACCTGTTACATCACGTACCCTACCATCTGCATAGTGAATAACAGTACCAGGTGCAAACTCATATCCATAGTCATTATGGAAGTTTGCTGGTGTACGCAGCAGACCAAGCATCAAACCAGAGAGGTTAGAACCTTTCTGCAGACGGTTACCGCCAGTGTTAGCATAAGTAATATCAAAGCCAGTGTTGAACTTCTTTCCAACTTTGTAATTAGCAGAGAATTTCAGGGTTGTCTTCTTGAAGTAGTTATTTGGAGCTACGCCCTGATCACTCTCATTTGCTGCTGAGAAATAGTAATTGCTATATTCATTACCAGCAGATAGACTGAAATTGTTCTTGATATTAACACCAGTTCGGAAAATCTCATAAGGATCATATACCTGGATTGGCTGGCCATTGGCCAATGAGTCATTGTACCACACCATACGTCCGTTCGGATCCCAGTATTTAATCCAGTCTTCCATTGTAGTCATACCTGTGAAACCATAATTACCAGGCTGTAATCCTGGAACATAGTTAGGATCTTTTGTGTAGCTCATAGAGTCAACAGATGGTCCCCAGGATAACGCATGATAAAATCCCCAATCTGCTTCCATCCAATATGGGAAATTCGTACCATAACGACTATTATAAAAGTCTATTAGAGCATAAGAGCCCTGAACAAATTTCTTCTGCAAAGGAGGTAGCTTGTTAGGCTGGGAGAAAGTAACGCGAGAGTTAATCTCAATATTGATCTTGTTGTGTGTGTTCTTCCCTTTCTTAGTAGTAATAATGACTACACCGTTTGCAGCACGCAGTCCATAAAGAGCTGTAGCTGCACCACCTTTCAGAACTGAAATAGAAGCAATATCATCTGGGTTCAGGTCAATAGCACGGTTTGCTTCATCAACACCTGCAACACCACTATAACCACCAGAGTTGTCAATTGGCACACCGTCAACCACGAACAATGGCTGGTTGTTACCTGTAATAGAAGAAGCTCCACGGATCTCAATGTAAGTACCAGCACCTGCAGAACCAGATGAACGGTTAACTGTAACACCTGCCACACGACCAGCAAGAGCATCAACAACGTTAGCAGTTGTGTTCTCTTCTATATCGTCAGATTTTACATCCTGTACTGCATACCCAAGAGCTTTTTTCTCGCGGCTAATACCCAGAGCCGTTACTACAACTTCCTCTACCTGTACAGCTTCTGGCTGCATCTGAACGTTGATAACATTGCTTGTAATAGGCACCTCAACAGTCTTGTAACCTACGAAGCTGAATACAAGTGTTGTGGCATCTTCTGGCACACCACTTAATGTATATTTACCATCTACATCGGTAATAGTACCGATAGTTGTACCCTTAACCACTACAGATACCCCGGGTAGAGCGCTACCATCCTCAGCGCTCGTAACCGTACCTGTAATAGTCTTTTGAGCAAATGCTTGCATCCCAAGGAAACCAAGGAATGCAACCAATAACATTAGCTTTCTCATAAATCTTTAATTTTTAGGTTTTAAATAATTTCCTGAGCTTTTATAAAGCTTTGACTAATTTATATAAATTTAAAGTTTTATTCAAAATTTTGGCAAAAAAAATTTGCAAAAAAACTCTCTATCTAAGCCGATTTCCATCTTAAATCTATGACTTGAAGTTTGTTAAATTTTAAAAATTCTTAAATTTATTAATAAGTCTTCACCGTATCCTGCACATCCCACCATACAGGCGTAAAGACACTAACTTGATCAGGCGCATTCTCATTATGATCCATCTCTAGCTGACAATATGGAAAACGACGGGCCACATTATCCCCTCTCACAGCCTCAAGATGTGGATAGTCCAGACGACGCCAGTCTGCAAAAACCTCTGGATGATAAAGTTCATCAATATATTTCTGCACTGCTATCTCATAAAGTAATGTATCATAATTAAGCGAGTCTACATAATTACAATATTTGTCATACCAGGCCTGGTCCTGTATAAAATATTTATGCATCGAAGCCTGGACACCTTTTTTAAGCTCCTCTTTTGATTCTATACTATCGCCCAAACGCCAATATACTTCACTTTTTAGAAACTCAGCCTCTGTGTATTGTACATAAGGAAAATAGACATCCTGCCTTGCCCAGAAACCATCATACCCCAGAGCCGTTATGCGCGGATCACTGTTACGTACCAAAAAATTCTGGAACTTGACATTATTACCCAGACCTTTGTGTTTGTGTAAATATTCATAAATAGGTGGCTGGACATTATGCTGATAAAAAACTAATTTCATATCATCATCAAGTGACTGCAAGCCCTGGTTCAGACATGAGAGAACTTCGTTATAGTCAATATTCTTCACTTTAACCAGATGCATCAAATACCTGGCCTTGAGAGTATAACCTGCCTTTATCCATTTCTGCACATCCCAGTCGTAAATCACATCACCTTTTAGCTCTTCTTTACCTGGGTCCCCTGCCTCAAGTATCTGAATACCTTCATCCAACATCTTAAATATTCCTTGGTAAATCTGTTCCTGTGGGTCATAACTTGGATACTTCGCCTTAAAAGCCTGACTGTAAGGTACATCACCAAACAGATCTGTGGTATTACCCAACGCCAGAGCATACAAAATCTTGGCAACCCCCTTGTAATAATAAGCTTCACGCTCATCCGCAAGCTTGATTATACTATCACAATTTTTCATCACTCCCACATAAAGGTCTGACCATAAATTATTCGCATCCTTTGGATAGTAAATATAGTTATACCGGCTCAAAGGATCCCCAGAAACACCTTGTACCTGCTGTGTCCATAATGCTGTGGTAATAGCTACAGCATAACTCTGCAACGTACGAGCAAGTGTAACCTCTGCTTTCTGTAGCAGAACACTAAGCTTAGCAGGTTTTTGCTCTAAGTCTGGTTTAATAAATAAGTTACAGCTTGTCATTAAAATCAGCACAAACGCTACAAATAAATAAATTACCCGTTTCATTTTATCATTGTTTTTTAATTTGTTAAACAACAAGAAGATTACATCCTCTCAGATCTGAATTATCAAAACGACCAAGAACAGTAAAGCTACTACCATCATACTGACGGCCAATGTCCTTAGTCTCTATAAAAGCACAGGAATATACATTAGCCAGGTCAATGACATTAATACCTCCACTTCTCCCTATTTCCACCCAGGAGAATGGATCGTTCATATCCCTTATCAACACACGCATCCATGGTGGTGTACGGAAAATACCACCTCCCTTTGAATATGCCTGCGACAGGAGCTCGGTCATACCATATTCTGAATGAATCTTATCCACACCAAAGGCTTCCTGTAATATACTGTGCAACTCCTCTCTTACCATCTCTTTTTTTCTACCTTTCATACCGCCAGTCTCCATGACAATCATATCTGCTCCTCTAATCCTGTACTTCTGGGCAAATTC
>JALVRO010000216.1 GCA_027031265.1 Bacteroidales bacterium
TTCAGCGTAATGCTATGCTCGTGGTCAAAGTTATCAAGACACTCATCTCGCGTCTAAAAGTAGATGGTAATTATACCTCAGCACCACAGATAGTGGTTATTGGACCAAGTATGGGCGGCCTGATCACTCGTTATGCCCTGCGTTATATGGAGCTTAATGGTATAAATCATCATGTTCGTACATGGATTTCGTTTGATTCACCACAGAAAGGAGCTAATGTACCTCTTGGTTTGCAATACTGGATTGAATTCTTTGCCGAAGTTGCTGATGCAGAGCCTGCCAAGGAGGCAGAAGCTGCTCTGCTTACTCCGGCAGCCAAGCAAATGTTGATTTATCATTTCAAGGTAGGAGCTGGACACACAAGTCTGTTTTCGAGTTTTTATAATGAGCTAAATTCAATGCGCTTCCCCCAGCTTCCTCGTAAGGTAGCTATTATCAATGGTAGTGGTTATGGACAAAAAGAACCTTTCCAGCCAGGAGAACTTGTTATTTATTATCATTATCGTAGCTGGCTCGTTGACCTGGACGGAGATGTGTGGGCCTTGCCTGATCGTTCTAAACACATTATTTTCTATGGACATTATGATACTTTTTTGCCATTTGATGAGAAAAATAGGAAAGTAACAGCAATTTATACTTATCCTTATGACAACGCTCCAGGTGGTTATGCTAATACATTCCAGGAGCTTGGAAATACAGATCCTGGCCGTGGAGATATTATTAACTACTATGACAACCACTGCTTTATCCCGACATTTAGTTCCCTGGCCCTGGAGAATGTGAGCTACCCATTAATCAATGTTTATCAGAATCTATCGTGGATAAAGACTCCATTTGACAGGATTTATTACCCTCGTGAAAACCAGATGCATGTTGATATTACTCCAGAGTCAGCACAATGGTTCTATAATGAAGTGGTAGCTAATGTCAAGAGTAAAGAAAAACAATCTGCTGGACCTGATGCATTCCAGATGAGACTGTTCCCTAATCCAACCACAGGTCTTGTTCAGATGACCTTTGACGACAATGACCACAAACAGATTGAAATCTTTGACATGTCTGGACGCAAGATTTATCAGCAGATGACAATGAATACTTTTGTTTCATTTGATTTGAACGCAAAGCCAGGTACTTATCTGCTCAAGGTTACTACAGACAAGGGTAGTGTGGTTAAGCGTTTGATTCTTAGATAAACTGTGTTTTCTTTGTGATCAGCCCCGGGTCTGCTGCTCAGACCTGGGGCTTTTTTATTGTTTCTGCCCGATTATTTGTTCCAGCTGTTGCTCAATATCAGTAATTAGCTTTTTGAGAGTGTCTCTGGCTCGGGTATTCAGTGTAGGAAATGTGTTGAGCGTTGTTATTAGCGGCTCTATTATCTGGTTTTTTGTGATTGTGGTAAGCTGCTGACGTAGTGGGAGTTCTATTGTTTTCAGGTGTGTGAAGTTTTTGTAAAAAGAATCATTGAGACTATCGCTGTCCATTATAAGTATTTGCCTGGGAGCGGACAGGGTAATCTGGTTTAAGCTCTGGTGCATCCGGGTGATTTTGTCCAGTAAAGGATTTATGCCATCTGTCTGGGTAAGGCTATCTTGTAGCTCTCTAAGACATTGTTTAGCATTGATATAAAAACCGTACATGTAATTTTCGGCAAGGATTTGATTAAGGTAAAGGCTCATGCTGTCAAAGAAGATACTAACTTCATTTTCAATTTTCTGTGATATTGTGCGCCGGTATTTTTTGCTGTAATTTTTATCCAGATTTACCAGTCGTTCTGGTGAGGAGAAATTCTCCAGTATTTCATTTAGTATGCGTATGATTAGTTCCTTGCGCTGTTCGGCCACACGTTTGGGCATATCCTGAAGGAGGCCCATGAGCACATTTAGATTTTTGTCTGTTTCGGTTAGCCTGTCTCTAACTCTGTCTGTTTCAGTTTCTTTTAGTGATTCTAACGCTTCCAGGTAAAGAGAAAAGAATTTCTCGAAGTTGTATGCAAAACGCAGTGTCTCAATTCTGATTAGCTCAATATCCAGGAATAGTAATTCGAGAAATCTGGTGTGTAGAAGCCGCTGTAGATGACGTGTGTTGTAATTGATTTTTATTCCTTTTTCGGTGCTATGTGTGATTTGATGAAGGGCACGAGTGAGTTTGATTCTCAGGCTTGAGATGTTTGATGGCAGATTATCTGCTGGATATTCCAGTGTTAGATGGTTTGGCATAATTTCGAGAAGTGTCTGAAATTTAGGCTTTATCTCCAGGATTATGTTTTCCATGGATTCGTTAATCTCATCCAGATAACGGTGTTTAAACATTTTTATTTGTCTCTGGATAATCATTATCAAATAATTCTGGTAGCGTAATATGTAACGTTGGTTTTGAATGGGCGTAAAGTCCTTTGGCATGAGAATCAGTTTATTAACCACAGGAATAATATCTGATAGCTGGTCAAGAAGAAGTGTAAAATCATCAGCCTGTGTGAAAACAAACGTCTGTATTGTGGTCTCAAAGATGTTATTCAATTTATCCTGTAATTGGGTGAAAACCTGGTTAACACTCTCGTGAGGCGTGAGGCTGAGCTTTTGCCGTGCAATTACTGGTTTTATCTGATATTTACGGTTCTGGGCAAGCACAGGTTTCTGGTTGATGTTAATCCCCAGGTTAAGGTCTTTGAATACACGGGAGGCACGAATTAATGCCACAGTACCTATTTCGAATAGCAGACGGTTTGTGCGGTTGATAAAATCATGTTCAGCGCCACGGGGTATTTCGGGTAATCCTATAAAGACAAGGTCTGCTGTATTGGACTCTTTACGGACAATATCATAAAAAGGCCTTTTCTCCATTTCGTTGTTAATAATTTTGACCTGTGCATCTATCCTCAGATTAGACAGCATGTCACTTGCGCGTCGATAAAGGTAGAATGCTTTGCTATCATCATCATTAACAATCAACAGACGGATAAGTGCACCGCGCCAGGGTTCGCTAATAGTCATGAGCTTGGCTAGCATAAGGGCAAAATTACCATTATTGCCTGCGCCACGCCACCAGATATCAATTTGCTGGTAGCGGCCAAAACCATATCGACTATCATAATCAATCAGGATCAGGTTGTAATCAAGCGAATGAATAACCTGCAAAAGGTGGACAAATTGCTCTGGATTCTTACTATTACGGGGCCATCCAAGTATGATTGTATTAGGCTCCAGACCAGAGAAACCATAAGTGCGTGCAATCATTTCAATGCCCTGGTATACATCTTTGACCGTCATACGCCGGAAAAAAATACCTGTCCTTTGCAGGGAACGGTCTACATAATTTTGTTGGTATTTCGGGAAAAGTACCTCTGCTTCATTGTTAACAACAAGGTCAAAATTGGTCAACAGACCATAATGTCCCACAAGTGACCTTGCAAATTCCAGAAGATGCGACCTGCGATCTGTTCCTCCAGTAAAAAGGATAATATTGGGCTGCCAGTTCTGGTCATTCTCTGGCATGGAAATAAGCGTCGACAGCCCGCGACGGATAAGCGAAATCCACACACTACGCCACACATCACCACCTTCGAGCTTTAGCTGACGGCGCTGGAGATAAAAATAAATCCCTCCAATTATAACCAGGGCTGCAATCATGGAAATCATATCAATCTTGAGCATCACAGTAAAAGCAAACACAAATCCCACAATCCCCACAATAATAGGTACACGGAAAGAAGGACGGAAATCAGTGTCTGCCCAACTCTCAAGCACATAAGCCAGGTTGATAAAGCCATAAGAGGTCAGGTAAAACATGGTCACAATACTGGCAATAGCATTGAGGTTGCCAATGAGTATGCCACCCTGCGCAATAAGGTAAATAATAACTAGGGCAGTACGTGGCTCGTTTTTCTTGCCATAAGTCTTACCCAGGGCAGCAGGTGTAACGCCGTCAGCCGAAAGGGCTTGCAAAATTCTGGGGGCGCCCAGTATACCACCAAGAGCAGAAGATAAGGTGGCGCCCCATATACCAGCCACTACAAGAGCTGGTATCCATGCCACGTGCATGGCCACATTGTTGTCTGCCAGCAGAAATTCGCGTTTAACAAATAGACCAAAACCCATTGCCAGGGCTATGTAAACAATCAGGCCAGTAGCAATGGCAGCCATTGTGCCACGCGGTATATCTTTACGCGGATCTCGCAGGTCTCCAGACATGGCCACACCTGCAGTGAAACCTGTTACGGCAGGGAAAAAGATTGCAAAAATTGTCTCAAAAGGCAGGTGCCCCTCGGCTGCTGCCCATAAGGGAGAATCAGGATGAAACTCAACTTTTATCCCAAATCCAGCAAAAATGGAAATAAGTGACAGGGCAATAGCTGCAAGGATGAAATATTGTGTCTTAATGGCCAAAGAGGTGCTAATCATTGCCAGAATCGTCAGGATAGCAAGTATCACACTGCCCACTATACGTATTGAATTGGCTGTGGGCGGCAAACCAAGAAAATCAGATATTGGCTTTATGCTGAGGAAGTTCTCGGCAAAACCAACAATGTACATCGAAATACCGAGTGCTGTACCCAGCGTCAGGGCAATACCAATAGATCCGCCCATCGAAAGCCCCAGACTGCGCGAAAGAATGTAATAAATACCTCCTGCCTTTATCTTTTTGTCCGTAGCAATAGAGGATATGCTCAAGGCTGTGGTAAAAGAAATGACATGAGATATCAGGATAATGATTAAGGCAATAACCAGGCCTGCCTGACCCACGACCCAGCCCAGACGCATATACATGATAACGCCCAGAATAGTGAGCAGAGATGGGGTATAGACACCGGAAAAAGCGCTAAACTTATATCCTCGTGGCATACTGTACTTTTTTGTGTGCGTTAAAGATAGGATAATTTTATTTTGTCAGAAAAGAGCAAAATTTTAATACGAAAATTCTTCGTAGTATCATTTTAAAACATAGATTAAAACAGACAAAGCACGGAAGATTAATTAACTCTGAGGAACTCTGGGTGAAACAATAAAACTCTGGGTAATCTGCGGTGAAATAAAGATATAGCGCCTGCGTAGCGTCCCATAGCGCTTAGACTAAAGAGACCGTAAAGCCCACAAAGCAAGTGTTTATAAGCAGTTTCGTAAAGGTACCAATAATTTTCGTTGTCTAACTTTGTGTATATACTTTGAGTTACGTCGTGGTAAGAAACCTTGACCAATGGTTGCGAAACCTATAGCCAAAACTAAAATTCAATCTGCAAAATCTTGGTAAAATATGTAATGAAAATTATCTCAATTCAACAAAAAAATATTACATTTGGCCTAAAATGAACAAGTTTACAAACATGAAAAAAATCTCTGTTCTTGGCGTGGGGCTAGTTGGTAGCGCCATAGCCATTGATCTTGCCCAGGCGTTTGAGGTCACGGCTTATGATGCTAACAAGAAAAATTTAGAACGTCTATCCGATGTGCATGGCATAAAGACAGTACAGGCTGATCTGAGCAAGCCACAGCAAATAAGCCGAGCTGTGGCAGATGCCGACATTGTGGTCAATGCCCTGCCTGGTTTTATGGGGTTTGCCACACTGAAGGAGATAATCCTCTCGGGTAAAGATGTGGTTGATATTTCATTTTTCCCAGAAGATGCCTTTGAGCTGGACGCATTGGCCAGGGAAAAAGGAGTGACTGCTATTGTGGACTGTGGTGTGGCTCCTGGCATGGGAAATATTGTCTGCGGTTATCACAATGACCGTATGCAAATGTCTGATTATAAGTGTTATGTGGGGGGCTTGCCATTGCGTCGGCAGTGGCCTTTTCAGTACAAGGCTGTTTTTTCGCCAATTGATGTGATAGAGGAATACACACGTCCTGCACGTTTTGTGCAAAACGGACAGATGGTGGTCCGTCCTGCATTGTCTGATGTGGAGCTTATGGACTTTGAACCAGTGGGTACATTGGAAGCCTTCAATACCGATGGCCTGCGAACTTTGATGAAGACAATGAACATTCCGAACATGATTGAGAAGACTTTGCGCTATCCAGGTACTGCTGAGTATATGATGGTTTTGCGTGAGACAGGTCTGTTTGATAAGCAAGAGATTGAGGTCAGGGGCCAGAGAGTGAGGCCTGTAGATGTTGCCTCCCGTTTGCTTTTCCCAAAGTGGAAGCTTGAGCCGGGTGAGAAAGAATTTACAATAATGCGTGTGGTGTGTGAAGGCGAAGAACAAGGCAGGCGTGTGCGCTACGAATATGATTTGTTTGACCAGACCGACGAGGAAACGGGAATTACATCTATGGCTCGTACCACAGGATATACCTGCACGGCAGCAGTTAATCTGATTGCCCATGGCTTATACAGTGATAAAGGCATCTCGCCACCTGAGTATATTGCCACAAGCGAAGAAAATTTTCAATTCATACTGGACTATCTGGCGCAGAGGGGAGTTAATTATAAAGTGACGAGGAAGGAGATTGACTAGGGATTCTGGGATGCATTGTGATATAATTTTTGGGTCAAAAAAATGTTGCTTATTTTATAAATCAAGACATATAACCTGGGAATATAAAAGGGTTAACTGCTGATTTATAATAAGTTATTGTTTTTCGGGATTTTTGCCTTTAAATTCGCTTTTTGGAACTGTCACAAGTGTTTGATAATTAGCTGATACATATTAAAAAATTAGTGCTATGAAAAAGCTATTAATTAATTTTCTGAAAGCACCTGAATGGGTGCGATTCTCAGTTGTGTCAGTAATTGCTAGCTTAATTTTTATTTTACTTTTTGCCTTGTTCAATCTTAGTGCAAAGCATATTTTATTGAAATCTGTAATTTATGCTTTGGTATTAAGTTTTTATGGGACCTATATAAAAAGGATTGATTATAAAATACCTAAAAACTATGATGATAGTAAAAACAGGAATGCACAGTAATGAACTAATAGATTGGAATACAGGAAGGGGGGAGCTATTAAAGTTCTCCCTCTTTTTTGATTTTTGGAGCTACTACTAAGTTTAGTTCAATTCGAAGAGGAATACGTATTTCCAGGATTAGTTAGAACATAAGGCAATATTACGGCTGTTTTTCATGAGATATAGCTCAATTTTGTTTATATTTAACTATTTGAAGAGAAAAACCGCATATAGTGCGACGTATAAGTTACATACGTTGGCTGGCGAGTTGGCGTCAGAAAGGAAGAAATAATTATTATATACTGCTTGTAACCAGTGTATTAGTGGGCTTTTTGACTGGTATTGCTGCTGTTATTTTAAAGAATTCGGTACATTTTGTCCACGAAATTATTCGCTCTGACATTGGGGCAGACAGACATGTGGGCCTTTATTTTGTTTTTCCTTTGCTGGGCATGATTTTGACTTACTTTTACTTACGTTTAGCAGGTATTGATATTAAACCTGGTATACCAAATCTGCTTTATTCTATATCCAAAAACAATGGATACATTAAGCCACACAATACCTATAGCTCAATACTGGGGGCGATCCTTACCGTAGGCTTTGGAGCGCCTACAGGGCTTGAAAGCCCGAACATTACAACAGGTGGTGCCATAGGATCTGAAATAGCACGTTATTTTAAGCTACCATACCGCCAGCGTATACTCCTTCTTGGCATAGCAAGTGCAGGGACTATTTCCGCTATTTTCCGTGCTCCGCTCACTGGCATTGCCTTTGCCCTGGAGGTGATTATGGTAGATCTGACTTCATTGTCAATAATACCTATTGTACTGGCCTCTATTACTGCATCCTTGACATCATTTCTTTTCTGGGGGAACAACCATCTTTATCCGCTAACTACCCCATTAAGTTATGAACTTGGCCAGATACCTTATTATTTGTTCGTTGGGTTGTTCACTGGTGTGTTTGCTTTGTTTTTTTCTAATTCGTATAAAAGCATACGTCGTGGGTTAAGTAAAATTCACAGCCACTTTGTCAGAATGGCTCTAGCTGGTGTGTTGATCAGTCTTCTGGTTTTTAGCTTTCCGGCCATGTTTGGTGAGGGTTATCTGGCTCTGAACGATGCTATACGTGGAGATTTTGAGTATCTGACCAAGAATGATTTGTTTATCAATTTCAAGGCAGATGAGTTGCTTTTTCTCACAGGATTCCTGATGATAGCGACTTTTAAGGCACTGGCTACTAACTTGACTGTGGCAGCGGGTGGAGTTGGCGGTTTTTTCACTCCTATTCTTTTTGCTGGGGCAAATATTGGATTGTTCCTCTCGCATCTGGCGTCCTATCTGGGGTATAAGATAAATCATCAGAATTCTGCCCTGGTGTCAATGGCTGGGCTGATTGCAGGAATGCTGCACGCGCCCCTCACTGCTGTGTTTTTTATAGCAGAGTTGACAGGTGGCTTCTCTCTCCTTGTCCCTTTGCTAATTACTTCTGCTGTGTCATATATTTTTATCAAGTTTTTTCAAGAACAGAATTTCTTTGCAGAGGATCTGGCTAAGCAAAAGATTTTACTTACGCATCACGCAGATCACAACATCCTGACAATACTTAATATACAGGACTTGATTGAGACAAATTTTGTTACTGTGCATCCTGGTGATACCCTCGGCGACCTGGTGGAGGCTGTGAAAAACAGTGTTAGAGACCTTTTCCCTGTGGTTGATGAAAAAGGTAATTTTCTGGGCGTTGTATCTCTTCATCGTATCCGCAAGATTATGTTCAAGCCTGAGCTGTATGATAAGATAAAAGTTTCGGACTTAATGATTTTTCCAACCGTCTTTGCAGATATACGTGAACATCTGGAGGATATTGCTGAGAAAATTCACAACACACGCGTGTATAATCTGGTTATTTTGGACAGGGGCAAATATGTGGGATTTATCTCAAGGTCAAATTTTTTCTTGCGTTATCGTGAACTTCTACGGGAGTTCTCGGCGGACTGAAAGGTTACCGTCTGCCTTTGTTTCTGACCATTGGTATTACGCCAAAGCGTATCAGGTCAAGTGTGTCCTCTGTCATAGACATACCCACGGCAATTCTTGGCAGGGTGAGAGGTGAGCTTAGCGCCTGGCGTGTGATATTTTTGGATACAGTTGTGGTGGATGTCAGTATATTGTTCTCTTTGAGGATATTTATCTCCCTCTGGCCAAAGCTCTGAAGGTCTCCAAAAGGATATGCAAAATGTTTTACCTTTTGCCAGGTGCGGCTCTCTATCAAGTTAATTGACTGGCTTATCTCCCACCGGGCTTGCTTATCGGGGAGCATGCCTAGTCTCTGGTGGCTAACCGTGTGTGCTCCTATGGTTACCAGTTCGTCTATTGCAAGGTCGCGTATCTCCTCCCACGATAGGACATTTTCCAAAGGCGCTGAGAGCTGCTCTGGTGTAAACAAAGCCTCAAATAGTCTGGCCTTTTCGTCCACAGGCGTAGACTGAATGAGGTTGTGTATTTGTTGATATAGTTTTTCTTTTTCTTCCAGGGTGTGGGCAGTCAAATCGTATTTTTGCCCATTGAAGTTAAAGCTTATACTATCGTGTGAAAGTATTTTTTCCTCCAGTGCATACCACCACAGGACGGCCTTTTTGTCAGGAAAATCTGTTGTGATGTATATGGCAAAAGGTACTTTATGTTTTTTTAACAAGGGATAAGCATGGGTAAGATTGTCTCTGTAGCCATCATCAAATGTGAAGATTACGAATGGTTTAGCTAGATTGCCCTGTTGAGCCATCTCATAAAGCTCGTCAGGTGAGAGAAAATGATACCCAAGGCGTTTGTAATAATTGATAATCTGCTCCAGATATTCTGGTGTTACTTCTAAATAAGCATTGCTCCACAGGCGCGGTTTGTCCGAACTGGGTAGCACGCGGTGAAACATCAAAATCTGGCCAATACCTCCGTAAATAGCACTAAAAGGCAGACCTCCGGTAAGTTTTAATATTTTGGCACTCAGATGAATAGCTTTTTTCTTTGAACCTGTAGCTTGTTTCATTAAAATTATTCTATTTTTAATTATCCAAAGTTAAGCAAAAATAGTGACCATGAAAATACTGATTGTGAGCCCCACATTCCCTCCTGATAATACGCCTGATTTACATCGTGTTAGAATGATGCTTCCTTTTCTGGTTAAAGAAGGTCATCGGGTCGTGGTGCTTGCAGTTGATCCCAGATATACAGAGGCGCCCAAGGATATATATCTTGAGCAATCTATCCCGCCCGAGGTGGAGGTCATACGTGTGAAAGCTTTAAATCCCGGAAAAACACGCTGTCTAGGCTTGGGAAATCTGGCAATACGCAGTTTCCCGTTTTTGTGGAAGGAGGGCAGTCGTATTGTCCGTTCTTTCAGGCCGGACATTATCTTTTTTAGCACCACCATGTTTATGACAATGCCTTTAGGACGTATATGGAAAAAACGTTTTCATGTGCCCTTTATCCTTGATTTTCAGGATCCCTGGAGAAATGATTATTATTTGTCTTTGCCCCGTGACAAGCGCCCACCTAAATACTGGTTTATTCATGGTTTAAACAAGTTTTTTGAGCGCTGGACAGTGCCTTATGCAGATGGCATAATAGCTGTTAATCAGACTTATATTGACCTGTTAAGCCAAAGATATGGCAGGCGGCTAAAGGCCAGGACATTGATCTTGCCGCTCGGCGCACCTTCAGCAGATTTTGAGTTTGTCAAACTTAGTCTCCCTCCATTATCCATAAAGCTTGACCGGGAAGCAATAAATGCAGTTTACACGGGCGTAGTGCCTGACAATATGCTTTTGAGTATTGAGGCGATACTGAGAGCAGTCAAAGACTACAATTCACAAGCCGCAAAGCCGGTTAGGCTCTACTTCATTGGTACGAATTATGGACCAGAGGCTATGCACAGACCACGTGTAATGCCTCTTGCGCAGAAGCTCGGAATGGAGAATTTTGTCGTGGAAAAGACAGACCGTGTGGCTTATTTTGAAGCAATCCGCTTGATGCAACTGACTGATTTATTACTGCTTCCAGGTACCACTGACCCAGGCTACACTCCTTCTAAATTTTATGTTTATGCGCTAGCCCACAGGCCAATACTTGCAGTGCTTCACAACAAAAGTCCACTTGTGCAAATTATTGAGGACCTATCAAATAATCCCGTAGTTATGCTTGATGAGGTTAGTAATGCCGAAAGTTTGAGTATCAGGGTGAAAAGCACTTTAAATATATTGCTCGAGGATTTTCAGCTAAGGCTGGATAAGCAGAAGTTTGACAAATTTACCGATAGCTCTATGACCAGCCAATTTCTTCGTTGGGTAGGGAGTATTGTTGAGAACAAGCAGACAGAAGAGTAAAACAAAGAAATTATTTGGTGGATAACACCAATTCTTACTTAAAAATGTACAAATACTAGACTCTCATGTTCCCAGCAAACGTACTGAAAGCTCCTTACGGGTCAATAACTAACTGATTTCTAATCAGAAAAGTATCCTTCGTATATCTTAGCTTCATTGCAAGCGTATTGTAAATACCTTGCAATGAGACGGATTTGAGTTTTTTGGAAATGGTGTTATTGCTTGTTTAATAATTAGTTACATTCCTTCGTCGTGATTTGATGTCAAACCCGCTTCTGGAACAGTCTCCATATCTGGCTGAGTTTTACCTTTTCCCTGTCCCATGAGAGGCGCTGGGCATAGGTGAAACGCTGTTTTTTCTGGTTGCGTATTTGCTCTATGTTGTTAATGATGCCACGGATTTTCTTGTTAATCATATCCGGGGACTGCACTGTGGCTGTTCCCAATAACGGATGTTCGGAGATAAAACGCTTCTGCGCTGGTGTATCTGTAGCAAGGATAAAAAGTCCGGACTGGGCGTAAGCAAAAATCTTGTTAGTCAGGCAGATCTGACGGTTGAAGTCTGCGCTGTTCAGCTCCAGGGCAAGGCCAACGTCGTATTTGCACAGTTCCATGTTTAGCTCTCGTTGAGGCATAGGTGGTTTGATTGTCAGTATGTCCTTGAATTGCACGAGGTAAGAGTTATAAAAATCCTGGTAAAGATTGCCAATGAGCGTCAGATGTACTCGCTGCCTGT
>JALVRO010000217.1 GCA_027031265.1 Bacteroidales bacterium
TTGAGAACTTCTTGCCTAAATATGTGATACGCAACCTGATACAGTATGGTTATGCAAAGCCACGTAATTACAAGCATGCTACAGTGATGTTCGCTGATTTCAAAGGCTTTACAAAAGCATGCAAGAACCTGACACCAGAACAAATTGTAGATTATCTGAATTTCTTTTTCTCTCGTTTTGATGATATAGTGATAGAACATTATATAGAAAAGATCAAGACAATTGGCGATGCTTATATGTGTGTGGGTGGTGTGCCTGTTCGTAACCGTAGCCATCCATTTGATGTAGTATTGGCAGCATTGAAATTTCAGTATTTCATGAGTCATTTAGATTCCATTGATCCGGAAAAGAAATACCCCCGTTGGCAGCTCAGAATAGGTATTCACACCGGACCACTGGTAGCTGGTATTGTTGGAAAGATTAAATTTGCTTATGATGTGTGGGGTGATACTGTTAACACTGCCCAGAGATTACAGACAGCCTGTGAACCAGGTCTGGTGAATATCTCAGCCACAACGTATAATGTTATAAAAGATTACTTTATTTGCGAACCACGGGGACTAATAGAGGTCAAGCATGGTGGTAAGATTGACATGTACTATGTCCGAGGCCTGAAACCAGAATATTCACAGGATGATTCAGGTGTCTTTCCAAATGATGAGTTCAATAAGTTTTATTCCAGCCTTTAATTTTCTTAAATTATTCTTTTTTCATGCCTTTTTGCTTATCATTGCACGGCCATAAATTTTTGTAAGCAAAAAATTATTAGCTATGCCTACACTTAGCATTATTATGCCAGCTTATAATGAGGAGAACACAATAGAGGCTATATTAAACAAAGTCATAGATGTATATTTAATAAACGGTGTTGAAAAGGAAATAATTGTTGTCAATGATGCTTCCAGAGACAAAACTGCAGAGATTGTCCAGCGTTTTATACAGGATCATCCAGCAGAGAATATCCATCTGATTAACCAGCCACAGAATATGGGCAAGGGCGCTGCTATACACAGAGGCATAGACGAAGCTACTGGAGAGTATATAATCATTCAGGACGCTGACCTGGAATATGATCCCAGAGAATATAACCTGTTGCTAAAACCCATTGTCGAAGGATATGCAGACGTGGTCTATGGTTCTCGCTTCATGGGTGGCAAACCACATAGAATACTTTTTTTCTGGCATAGCATTGGTAATAAGCTACTTACCTTCCTGTCTAATATGTTTACAGACCTGAACCTGACAGATATGGAGACATGTTACAAGCTCTTTAAGGCTGAGTATCTGAAAAAATTATTACTTAAAGAAAAACGCTTTGGCTTTGAACCAGAGGTAACTGCTAAGATTTCACGTTTTTCAGGCATTAGAATTTACGAAGTAGGCATTTCTTACTATGGACGTACTTATGCCGAAGGGAAAAAAATTAACTGGAAAGACGGACTGAGAGCTATTTATGCTATTATCCGATACAACATTTTTGATAGAAAATATTTAAAAACAGAGAATTAGTTTTAAAAAACTAAAAATTTTACTCTCGCATTGTAGTAGTTTTCTATCTTTGTACTTTGCAATATTCCGGACAAACATCAAAAAACATAAAACTAACCATGCCAATCACAAAACTCAGAAACATTGGTATTGCTGCGCATATTGACGCAGGTAAAACCACACTTACAGAGCGAATTCTCTTTTTCACAGGTGTTAAGCGAAAAATTGGTGAGGTCCACGATGGTCAGGCTACTATGGACTTCATGAAGCAAGAGCAGGAGCGTGGTATTACTATTGCTGCAGCTGCTATTACCTGCCAGTGGAATGATCATCAGATAAACATTATTGACACTCCAGGACACGTGGACTTTACTATTGAAGTTGAGCGTTCTATGCGTGTCGTAGATGGACTGATAGCCCTGTTTAGCGCTGTAGAAGGTGTCGAGCCTCAGAGTGAGACAGTATGGCATCAGGCAGACCGCTATAAAGTACCTCGCATTGCTTTTATAAACAAGATGGACCGTACAGGCGCTGATTATTTCGAGGTTCTGCGTCAGCTTAATGATATGCTAGATGCAAATGCAGTGCCTTTCCAGATACCTATTGGTGCTGAGGATAAATTCGAAGGTGTTATTGACCTGCTTACCCGTAAAGCATACACTTTCACAGATCGCGAACGTTTGGAGATAGAAATACCCCAAGAATACAAGGAGCAAGTCGAAAAATACCGCTTCGAACTTGTCGAGAAACTGGTTGAGTTTGACGAAGAGCTAATGGAGCGTTATTTTAATGACGAAGAGCTGCCTGTAGAAAAGCTCAAGCAAGTAGCACGTAAGGCTACTATCAATATGATGCTAACTCCTGTTTTCTGCGGAGCTGCTTATAAGAACAAAGGTGTACAGCTGCTGCTTGATGCAGTTATAGACTATTTGCCATCACCTATAGATCGTGGTGCTATAGTCGGTACCGATCCAGACGATGAGGAAAAGACACACACACGTGCTCCATCTACCAAGGAGCCTTTTGCTGCTCTGGCATTTAAGATCATCAATGACCCTTATGTTGGTCAACAGACATTTATTCGTATTTTCTCTGGTGTGGTCAAAAAAGGTGACCTTGTAGCCAATACTACCAAAGGTAAAAATGAGCGTATAGGCCGTATCCTGCGTATCCATGCCAAGGAGCGGTTCGAGATTGAGGAAGCAGGTCCTGGCGATATTGTTGCTTTGATTGGTCTGAAATACACAAAGACAGGTGACACACTCAGTGATAGAGATAATAAAATCTTGCTTGAGCCGATTCACGTACCAACTCCAGTTATTGAGCTGAAAATCAACCCAAAATCACAGAAAGACCAGGATAAGCTCGGTGATGCACTGGCTAAGTTAGCAAACGAAGATCCATCATTCCAGGTACGTTTTGACCCTGAGACAGAGGAGACTATCATTGCTGGTATGGGTGAGCTCCATCTGGAAATCATCGTTGATCGTCTGAAAGAAGAATTTAAGGTTGACGTTGAGGTAGGAGAACCAGCTGTAGCCTTCCGTGAGACAATCACCAAGGAAGTTGTTACCGATTACAAGCATGTTAAGCAGACAGGTGGCCGTGGTCAGTATGCCCATACTGTCATGCGACTGGAGCCAAATCCTGGCAAAGGTTACGAATTTGTTAACCATATCAAAGGTGGTGTTATACCAAACGAGTTTATCCCATCGGTGGACAAGGGTGTGAAGAAGACCATGGAAGAAGGTGTTTTGGCTGGATTCCCTGTTATTGACGTGCGCGTCGTACTCTTCGATGGTAGCTATCACCCGGTCGACTCTTCGGATTTTGCATTCCAGACATGTGCTTCTATTGCTTTTAAGAAGGGCTTTATGAACGCAGATCCTATTCTGCTGGAGCCTGTCATGAAGATAGAAATTAATACACCAGACGAGTTTATTGGCGATATTATCAGCGATATACAGCGCCGCCGCGGTAAAATCACAAGCATGCGCCGTTTCCGCAAGGGCTCACAGAAACTCAATGGCTTTGTGCCTTTGATGGAGATGTTCGGTTATGCCACAAATCTGAGAAATATTTCCCGTGGTCGTGCTAACTATGCAATGGAATTCTACAACTACGAACCGCTACCACCAGAGATTCAGGCAAAAGTCCTGAAAAAGCTTGCAGAGAAGAAGGCTAATGAAAAGAAATAATTCTTCGTCTCTAAGCTCAGAAGTACAACAGCCCGCAGGTGTCAAGTTTGCGGGCTGTTTTTGCATATCCATGCTGTAGATTAATACCTGTTTCACACAAATATCGATTAGCCTTTTTATATAATGCATTATTTATCAAGCATATAATGCAAACCAAATGTCTACCGGCATAGCTTTAACCCAAATTACGCATTAGGTATTATCCAAAGACAAATAGACTTATAATTTTTTATAATTTAAAATTAACAAATACAGTTGAGGCTATTTATGGAATATAAAAGGGAAATCAAATTCACGAGAATGTTTCCATATCCCTGTAAACCATTCTCTTCTTTTTAACTTTAGCGACAATTTCAATATCGTATAAGGACCGTCTTTGACCAAATAAGCACCGATAGCAAATG
>JALVRO010000218.1 GCA_027031265.1 Bacteroidales bacterium
GCTCTTCTAGAAGTTTTATAGTACGCTCTGGTAGCGGGTTACCTTCCTTTTTCCAGAATTCCCAGCCAATGTCTCCATGAATATACTCAGCATCAAAACCAACAGCATCCAGAACACGGATAGCTTCTTCTAAAACAATCCCTCCAATACCATCCCCGGGTAGGGCTACGATTTTGTACTTTGCCATGACTAAATGTTTAAGGTTTTGTTAACAAAGATAAAATTTTTTGAATTTAAACAAGATATTTGCGCAAATTATATAACTTATTAATTATCAGTGGATTGTAAATGATATTTTTTTTCTGACTCTCTTGTGGAAAAACCCATGATCTTATGTGGAAAACTCCTTGTGATTTTGCGTATGATGTAGAAAAAATGTTGTGTAAAATGGCTATTATTTTGATATTCAGAAAAATGTTTTTTATAGATAAATTCTGTTTAGTTTTCTTTTTGTAAAGAATTTTTTACACCTGGAGTAAGTAGTTTCAACATGATAAATCTCTAATAGTGTGGAAAAACTTTGTATTTGATTGTTAATAAACTAATTGAAATGTGTATTTATCTCTGGAAAAAATGTGTATAATTTTAACCAGACTGTGAATAAATGGATAAAATGTTAACTGAAAGGATAAAATTTTCTCACTTCTATTGCTTTTTTATTAGATTAGCTGATATGTAATTGCTTGATTAATAGTGGTTTATAAGAGATTAATCCTTTTTTATTTCTCATTTTGTACCACATAATCCGGGTGTTAACAATGTAATAACCAGTGTACGATTCAGGATTTAGACACTTTTATCACTTTCGTAGGTTACACGATTCAATTCGCTGATTATCAGAAAAGTTTCAATTGCTTGTCATCAGGTTTAGCTTTGTGGGAAATTTTTTCCATTTCAAGCAATTCCTTTTTTATGTCATTGAGAAATGGACTAATGCCCAGATTCCATTGGCGGTTTAGTATTTGTCTGTGTTTAGCATAGGTCAGATAAAGATATTTCTTAGCCCTGGTCATGCCTACATATAGCAAGCGTCTTTCTTCGTCCATATCCGTGTCGTCCCGATAGATAGTATATGGTAAAAGCCCGTCTTCCACACCAGCGATAAAAATAGCTTCAAACTCAAGGCCTTTTGAAGCATGCAGGGTCATCAGTCTGACGCTCTCATTATTGGCCTGGTAATCATCCTGTACATCGGAAATATCCAGGCTTTCGACAAAACTTTTCAGTGATGTGTGTCTCTTTGCCATGTCTAGAAGTCTGTCCAGATCTGGATGTTTAAATCTAGTAATTTCTACCACCTGTTTTATGGTTTCTACAACCGGGCTTTGTGGAGAAATTTTTTCAATGGCCTGTCTGAAATCGCCAGTTTTTGCTGCCAGGAACCGATTATCAGGATAAAGAATAAACTTCAGATAATCGATAAGTTGTGTGAAAGGCTCTTGTTTGAAAAAAGGTTTATCTCCAATGATCTGATAAGGTATGGTATGGTCGTGCAGAGCTTTTATCAGAGCAGGGAACTGGTGGCGTGTACGCACCAGTACAGCTATTTCCGAAAGACTGCTAACCTGTGATTCTGTCGTGCTGTCTGTTACTTTGGAGTCAATGGAAAAGAAACGCAGACCTCCAATAAGACGCTCTATTTCACGTGCAATATATTCAGCTTCAGCTCTATCTGACGGATGATTGGATATTTTAATTTTAATACCAGTGTGTAAACCTTTGAGTGTGTGTTGAGAATGTATTATCTCATTACTTGCTTCAAGGATATTCTGTGGTACACGGTAGCTTGTACTTATTGTGTAGACGGTGGGATTATAATCTCTTTTAAACTTCTCTATAATTCTACTGTCTGCGCCGCGGAAACCATAAATAGCCTGGTTTGGGTCTCCAATAGCAAATATGTCTTTTTCTCTGTCTGGAGCTAATAATTTAATGAGCTCATATTGTGCTGGATTAATATCCTGAAATTCGTCAATCAGAATATGCTGCCATTGGTTTCTGTATTTATCTAAAATTTCCTGCTCATCTTTTAGTAGATTTATTGTTCTGTAAATTAGATCATCGAAGTCCAGAAGATTATGTTTAGCCAGGTATGAATTGTATAGGCCAAATATCTCATCAAGCTCCGGGTCTGATTCACTGGAGTTTAGGCTCTTTTTGTTAGAAATGTATCGAAGGGTTTTTCTTAATTTCTGGGGCTTGATGCCAAGTGTGCGCAATATCTGCTGTTTGTCAGTATCGTTAATTATGATGAACTGACGATCTGTGAAAGTGCTTCTTAAAATACTATAACCTAGTGAATGAAATGTGTTGATAGTTAGCTTTTTACTCTTTTCATGTAAAATGCTTTCCAGTCGATTTCTCATCTCCCCGGTAGCTTGATTGGTAAAGGTTATAGCCAGTATGCTTTGAGGACTTATGCTTTCGTGGTCAATGAGCCACACGATTCTCTGGGTCAATGTATGTGTCTTACCTGTTCCAGGGCCAGCAATGACCAGCGCAGGTCCTCCTTTGTGTTCGATAGCTTGTTTTTGCTCCTGGTTTATATCTTTTGTTGTCACTGTAGTTTGTTGTTCGGCTGTGGCTTGATGATTCTTTTTTAGCTCTCTGAAGCGTGCAACGTCAAAATTCAACAAAGGTCTCTGGGAATAATTAGTGACCTGATTGTCTATGTGGAATAATGCTTGATTACCAATAGTTTCTGTCTCTCCTGTGGAAAAAAGTTTAATAACCCCATATTGCCCGTCGAATCCTTCTTCAATGATTACCTGCCCTGTTCGCATTCTCCTGATAGCCTCTGCAAGTAGTCCTCCTCCATTTTTTCGTATCAGCTCCAGGTCAGCCTCGAGAAGTATATGTGTCTCTGGGCCTATTTGTGATATTAATTTCATGTATGCAGCCTCGACTTTTTTTGTCGTTGAGCTGGTACCATTAATCTCACCCAGAATCTCCTTTAGAGGTATGATGTAATTAAATTGTTTGCGCACAGGTCTCTGTAAAGGATCGTCCCTGTCGGCAAGAGAGGCTACACGATGCGCCACTCCTAGGGTTAGAGGTTTTCCACATACCGGGCAGAGTCCATTATGTTCGAGGGTCTGTACCGGGTCAAACCTTACACCACATTTTCTGTGACCATCATAGTGATATTTACCTTCTTGTGGATATAAGTCAATCGTACCTATGAATCCGGGTGAAGCTTGATCTCTGAGTGCTTTTACAATATTGAAATATGATAAATCTGTGTTAAAGATGTTGGCATTTCTCCCTAATTTCTCTGGAGAGTGTGCGTCAGAGTTGGATACAAGGTTGAATCTGTCTAAGAAAGAACAAATCCAGTTCATGGGCAGGTCAGAAGAGAGTCCTGTTTCCACAGCAAAAATATATTCGCTCATATCCTCAAAGCATTCATCAATACTATCAAATCCAGATTTAGAACCAAGTACAGCAAACCATGGTGTCCAGATGTGTGCCGGAATAAACACTATTCTCTGGTCAATCTCTAGGAGCATCTCCAGCAAGTCTCTAGAATCCATGCCCAGGATGGGACGGCCATCTGAAAGAATATTAAATTTACGCCTTTCCAGCTCACGTTGAATACGTTCGACAGTGTCAAAATCAGGAGCTAGCACAACATTATGTACTTTACGTACCTTGCCGTTTTTCTTGTAAATGTTGCTAATCTCTGCACTTAGTAGAAAGCGGACAGGGCTGTCAAAAGCCACAGGATTGTCCAGTAAATATTCTTTTTTTAGACTAAAGAGTCCTTGTTCTGCAGGTTCGAGGTATTCTTTTAATTCACCTGTCCAGCCAGGATGTGTGAAATCTCCAGTGCCAACTATATTGACACCTTTTATTTTTGCCCAGTAATTCAGATGTACAGGATCTAGTTGCTTACTGGTAGCGCGCGAAAACCGGGAATGTATGTGCAAATCAGCTATAAATTTCATGTCTATGTTTTTTGGTGGTTATACAAATTTGCTATTTTACCACTGTTTTGACAAAATTTTTTATTTCACCTTGAAAATGTATCTTTGTGGGAAAAATTTTTAAAAACCAAATATACTATGGCAGGAAAGTACACATTGTCAA
>JALVRO010000219.1 GCA_027031265.1 Bacteroidales bacterium
GTTATTGCCAGGTCGCTGATTTTGTACAATAAAGTTTTGTAGCTTATCTTTAATATTTTAGCGGCCTTGCTCCTGTTCCAGTCTGTTTTTTCCAAAACATAGGATATTATTTCCCGTTCAACCTTGTCGACCGCCTGACGTTTAATGGCTTTTAAAGAAAACGAATCTTTATCAGGTGAATTTTCACCTTCCAAATCAAGCAGGTCTGAAAGCGAGACCGGACGCTGTGCAGGGGGTTGATGGGGGTTTGCGTTGACATGCTCGTCGGAATAACTGGTAAAAAGCTCATTAACAATTTGTTCACAGTTTCCCAGGACCATCATACGTTTCAAAACATTTTGCAGTTCCCTGACGTTTCCAGGCCAACTGTATTGCATCATGCGGTCTATTACCCTGGAGCTTGGTATTTCAATGTTTTCACCACCTAGCTGTTCAGCATATTCTTTAACATAGAAATCCACAAGGGGAGGGATATCCTCAGGCCTTTCCCTTAAAGGGGGAATGTGGATTTTAATTATGTTCAAACGGTAATAAAGATCTTCACGGAATTTACCCTCGGCTATATCCTGTTTTAAGTCATGATTGGTAGCGGCAATTACCCAGGTGTCTGTCCGCAGTTCTTTCTCGCTGCCAAGGGGGGTGAATTCACCGCTTTGCAGCACGTGAAGCAGCTTTGCCTGCAAGGGCAATGACATATCACCTATTTCGTCAAGCAAGAGAACACCGCCATGGGCTAGTTGAAATTTTCCACGACGTTTTTGCTCTGCGCCGGTAAAAGCGCCTCTCTCGTAACCGAACAATTCACTTTCTAATAGCCCTTCCGGTAAAGCTGCACAATTGATCTTGATAAAGGGTTTACCAAGTCGCGGTGACCGGCTGTAAAGGTTTTGGGCAACAACCTCCTTGCCTACCCCGCTTTCACCAAAAATTACGGTGTTCAGACCGGTGTTGGCGACATGATTCACTAGTTCCTTGATATGCTTAATGTGTGTGCTGGCGCCGATAATTGGTGGACCCATTTGAGACTCTTTGACCCTGTTCGGTTCTGGATTTACAATTAATAACGCTTAAATACCGGTGCCTGACTTAATAATAAAAAACAAAAGACTCCTGCTGCCATCCGGGTTTGCCTTTAGCTTGCGGCAGCATGTCAGCGACCGGTACCACCGGCTATCAAATTCCTTGCCGCCTTTTCAAGATCAGGGAGCTTGAAAGGTTTTTCCAACACCAAATCAGCTTGGGCTTCGCGGGCAAGTGCTTCTGGATGTTCACCCCAACCGGTTATGGCTATTACCGGAACTCGGGGAAATTTCTTTTTAACTATTGATATTACAGCAACTCCACTTACATTTGGTAATACCAGATCAGTAATTACGAGATCGAATCCTGGAATATCTTCCTCTATTAATTTCAAAGCATCCAGGCCGTTATCTGCAGATACCACCTCATAGCCCTGTTCGTTGAAATATTTACATAGGGCCGAAAGGACTTCCTCGGTATCGTCAATGATTAGAACCCGCGGGTTAGTCACCATTTTTTCCCCGTCGGTACGTTAAAAACAATACAAGCAGTCTCGATTCTCATCTAAAACTGATATTGATTCATATACTAAATTGATCAAAATAGCAAGAAGATACGACATGCCTTGTGCCCATGAAACTCCAGGAAAAGGCAATATCTTTCACAATTATTGGGTAAATAATTACTATAAATGTGAAAAATAGAGCCGAAAAATATCGCCATTGGTTTTGTGAGTATTTTTAGTGCATTCTGGTGAATATCATAACATACTGAAAAAATATAAAATAAAACCACCTCATTTTTCATTGCGATTATATTCCGGCTATTTTCTGATAATTAACACATCGGCATAGTCTTTGCTGTAATGTACATTTCAAATGTGAATATATTTCTTTGTATACTGTTATGGAAACAGAATGATAGATGCTTAAAGTCTACGATACCCTAAAAATTGTAATTCTCGATAAGGATAAAATCCGGCGGGAATTGTTGAAGTCCATGATGGTTGAGCTTGGCTATCTGCCTATATGTTTTGATAACGAGACTATATGTTGTGAGAATCTAGAGGTAATTGCACCGGATGCCATATTTTGCACTCTGGATTCAATTGAGGGGATATTCAGGAAAATATATGCAATCAAACTGGTTGATCCATATATGCCGGTTGTGTTGCTAGCCGATTATGCGGGATTTTTCAAAGATATAAAACAGGCTTTCAAGGAAAAAGTGGCCTGTCTTTCATTGCCTGTAGGTGTTGATGACATAAGGGAGTGTCTGGGTAGTCTGTCAAAGCAGGAAACAGGACAATTTGATTCTGAGTTTTGCCCTTTGGTAGGGATTAGCAGGGAGATAGCAAATATCAGGAAGCAAGTTGATGAACTGAGTGATGTCAACTCATCCATATTTATCATTGGAGAAAAAGGTTCCGGGCGTGAACTTATAGCCAGGACAATTTTTGAAAATAATGGAAAAGACAAAGGCAACTTTGTAAAATTTGATTCTGCCCAGTTTGAAAGGTCAAATGAGTATGATGACAACAAGGCTATGAAAAATCTTTTGTGTCTTGATGCTTACATTGAAGACAAACAAAAAGTTACTATCCTTGTTACAGAAATAGAGAAGCTGCCGGTGCAATACCAGGGGCACTTGTTGCTGCTTGTTGACAAGGCAGAAAATAACAATGGGAGCGGATACGGGAAAAATGTTAATTTTATTGTGACAGCATGTGATAGAATAACGAATCTTGTTGAAACAAACCTTTTCAGAAAAGACTTATACTTTCGCCTGAATGTAATAAAGGTTGATGTGCCTCCCTTGCGCAATCGAAGAACGGACATTGATTTGCTGACCGATTATTTTACCTTTAAATACTGCCT
The DNA here is from genome assembly GCA_027031265.1 of Bacteroidales bacterium. GTDB lineage: Bacteria > Bacteroidota > Bacteroidia > Bacteroidales > S143-33 > S143-33. The sequence goes on from JALVRO010000219.1 coordinate 2,898, forward strand.
TGAATTTCAGAGAAGTTTTTTCAGAATTTCTTCGAAAGCAAAATCAGTATTCAGACGGTACAATTGGCCTGGCAATGTGGCAGAACTTGAAAATACTATAAAAAGAATAGTTTCTACTGGTGATGAGCGATTCGTGCTTGAAGCGCCGCCATATGCAGAAGCAGCAAAATCAGGAAAGACGATTGACATTATCAATTTTTTTCCAGGTACATCTCGTCTAGTTGCCAGGTTAAAAGAAATGATAGATAAAGGAAACGATTTCTCATTACGTGGTGTATGTGAAGATTTTGCCCAGATAACAGAAAGAAGGTTGATAAAAATAGCCCTTGATCAGACAAATTGGAATCGCAAAAAAGCCGCCAGCCTTTTAAAAATAAGTTATAAATCAATGCTTAATAAAATTAAAGAATATAATTTGGCTTGATCCATAATCCCTTGTGCAGAAAATGCTCAGCATAAATGAGGTGAATATTTGCAGTGAGATGAGATTTTCTTTTCTATAGAATACAGATCAGACTAAATTATGTTCCTGGGGATGGGATTAATAAGTGAAAACCGAAATCAAGGATAAATGAGCCAAAGAGAAAGGATTGAATAGAAAACCATGAAGCATTCTTACCAAACGGTAATGATTACCGGCGTGGCCGGTTTTATCGGGTTTCATTTGGCAGAGCGCCTTTTAAAACAAGGGTTGAAAGTCGTAGGATTGGATAACCTGAACCCATATTATGATCCGAAGCTTAAAAACGATCGGCTGGAGGTACTGAAAAGATATGAAAATTTTACTTTCCTCAAGACTGACATGGAGGACTCGGAAAAAGTAGAAAAACTTTTCAGTGACGAACTACCAGAGGTGGTAGTAAACTTGGCCGCACAGGCCGGTGTCCGGTATTCACTGGAAAACCCAAGAGCTTATATTGATGCAAATATAGTCGGTTTCCTGAATATACTTGAGGGATGCCGAAGATACCCTGTTAAACATCTGGTTTTTGCTTCATCTAGCTCTGTCTACGGAGCAAATAGAAGTATGCCTTTTTCTGTTCATCACAATGTTGATCATCCGGTCTCATTATATGCTGCCACAAAGAAGGCCAACGAACTCATGGCACATACTTACAGTCATTTATATGATATCCCGGTAACAGGTTTGAGGTTTTTCACGGTATACGGTCCTTGGGGAAGGCCTG
>JALVRO010000220.1 GCA_027031265.1 Bacteroidales bacterium
ATGTAAGCTTGTCGAACATTCTCCAAATCAAGGATTTTTTCATGCAGTGTCATTTTTGTGCGTAAGAGATGACATCGTCAAGCGACATGTCATAAATCAACTCATTGAGAGGTGGGTCCGTCCCCCTCTTTCAATCGTCTTGCCAATGTTTATGCCGATACCAGACAGCAAGGGATAATCCCATAAAAAACACAGCCGGACGACCATAGGTATCTAAAAAGTACTCTTCAGTCGCAAAAAAAGTATATAACAACCTTAGTTTCAGCGGGTTATAATATTTGATTCATAAATAATCAAATTACAAAAACAAAATATACTAAAACTATTTGCACCTTGCATGGGACGGGTGGGTTTAGCGGTAGTACGCATATAGAATAGAGCTTTGTGATTTTCTGTTTTTCAAGAATGTAAACTAAAAAGGGCAGCCCTTTTCGGCTGCCCTTTTTTATGAAGTTAAGATCTATTATTGCTTTTGCTGGTCTTGCTGTTGTTCTTTCTGGCGCTGCTCTACTATTTTTTGTTTCATTTCCTTATGTTTGTCATACATACCAAGTTTGTAGTAGATAATAGAGAGGTTTTGCATTGTCTGGACGTCAGAAGGATTAAGCTCGTGTGCTTTCTCGAACTGTTTCAATGCTTGCTTGAGATAACCTTTGTATTCATTTATAAGTTTCTGGTAAAGTTCTGCCTCAGCGGTTGGGACTTTCTGAGCACGTTTGAATACTTCCATACCTCTGTTGTAATATAGAGCACCCAGGGAGTAGTACGCATCAGGATTCTTAGGATCTTTTTCAATACCTTTATTGAACCATTCTACGGCCAGGTCAAAATATTTGTTCATCAAAGACTCGACACTATCGACTTTTTTGTCAATATTTTCTTTTTCTGCTAGCAGGCGGTCATGTTCCTTTTTCTGATAACGAACACGGAAGGCAGCTTTTTTCAAAGAGTCAGATTTTTCGAGCAGATTGTAGTACTGTTTACTCAAGTCATCGAAGATCTGATTGTAAGCATCAGCCTTGACAAGGTAAAGGATAGCCATGTCTGGATTAAGCTCTATAGCCTTATCTATGTATTTAAATGCTTTTTCGTACTCACCGTGTGGTTTGTAGTAATCGATAAGAGCGAAAATAATTTTGCTCTCAGTAGGATGTTTTTGAGCACCGTCTTCGAGTAGTTTTGCAGCTTCCTCGTCTTTGCCCTTTTTTTCGAGTATGTCAGCAAGCATTACATAAGAGTTACCCACTTCGTAATTGTTGTCAATGGCTATTTTTAGATATTTTTCTGCTTTGTCGTACACGCCAGCGTTGTATGCGAAGACGCCTGCGTAGTATTCGAGCGAACCTTTTTCCATGTTAGTTGTGTCATCTTTCATACGTGGGTACTTGTACAGATCCATTGCTTTTTCCAGATAATCCAGGGCTTTCTTGCTATTACCATTTATATACAGGTCAATAGCAGCGTTACGGAGATAATCACGGAGTTTAGCAATCTGTCGCTTTGTGCTGTTTTTTTGTGCAAACTTACCTTTGGGATCAAGTTTTACAGCTTTTGTAAAAGCTTCATAAGCTTTGAGCAAAGGCTCTTCAGCGACAGGCTTTGTGATTATCCAGCCCTGCACTACTCCATCTTTAACAATAAATGTAACCTTGTCATAAACCCAGTATTCCTTATCTCCTTTTTTCTGGATCTCTTTTGGTTTACCATAATAAGCCTGACCTTCTTCTATACCCAGCAATGGGAGAATCTTGGCATCAACGCCAGGGCCAACATACTTGATGTTGGTTTCATAAGCTTCGAGCATTAGCTTACCACGCTTGGCCCATACGCGATAATCCTGTGATTTCTTGGGGTCCTTGATTAACTGGTCGTTTTTAGCTATTTGTTTCTTGAGTGAAGCAACAAATGCATCGTTATTCTGGGCCAGAACATAAGTAAATGTTAAAGTAAACAAGAGAAATAATGACGCAATCTTTTTCATAGGTCAAAAATTTTGGTTTTAATTTTTTATTAATGTAAAAATATAATTTTGAATACTTAGTACAAGATAACAAAAATTATTCTTCAGCAACTTTTACGTCGTCCTGCTCTGTCTCAATTGGATTAATTTCTTCGTCCTTAGCACCGCCCTGGATTTTTGTGACAGAGGCAATGGAATCACCATTATTCAGGTTAATAAGTCTCACACCTTGGGCTGTACGACCAAGCACGCGTAGTGTACTGACGTGGATTCTAATAGAGATACCCTTTTTTGTGATAATCATCAGGTCATCATCATCTGTAACAGCTTCTATACTAACGAGTTTACCAGTCTTTTCGTTGATATTCATGGTTTTCACACCTTTACCTCCGCGTCCGGTGGTCCGGTAGTCTTCTACCTTAGAGCGTTTTCCATATCCTTTTTCGGATACTACCAGCACGTCATAGTTTCCATTATTGAGTGTAATCATACCAACGACCCGGTCGTCTTTGTTAAGCAACATTCCACGCACACCAGAAGAAACACGTCCAACAGAACGCACATCTTTTTCATTAAAGCGAATAGCCTTACCGTTACGGCTAGCCAGAATTACATCTGACTGGCCATCTGTGAGTTGTACTTTGATCAAACGGTCATTTTCTTTTATGACAATAGCTGTAACACCACTTTTACGAGGACGGGAATATTCAGAAAGTTTAGTTTTTTTGACATTACCATTTTGTGTAGCGAACAGCAGATAATGGTTATTTATAAACTCCTCATCCGAAAGATTGCGCACATTCTCATAAGCTACGACGTGATCATCGGCATCAATCTGTATAAGGTTCTGGATATGACGGCCTTTTGATGTTCGGCTACCTTCTGGTAGTTCGTATACCTTGAGCCAAAATACTTTACCTTTGGAAGTAAAGAAGAGCATTGTACTGTGCATGTGTGCCACTGTGGCATAAGCAATAAAGTCCTGGTCACGTGTTTGTGCAGCTTTTGTGCCCTTGCCACCGCGGTTTTGGGCACGGTATTCAGAAACGGGTGTACGTTTGATATAGCCAAGATTTGAAATTGTTATAACTACATCTGTGTCATCATAAAAGTCTTCGGGGTTAAATTCATCAGCCTCGTATTGAATTTCTGTGCGGCGCTTGTCTCCGAATAATTCTTTGACTTCCAGAAGTTCGTCCTTGATGACCTGCATACGTCTGACTTTGTCAGCAAGTAATTCTTCGAGGTAGTTGATGTATTTAATTTTTTCGTCGTATTCGTTTTGTATATTTTGTCCCTCCAATGCTGTTAGCTGGTGAAGACGCATTGACAGGATATGCTGGGCCTGTACCTCGCTCAGTTCGAAGCGTTCCATCAGGCCTCTTTTGGCCTCATCAGGGTTGGCCGAAGCGCGGATAAGCTTTATTACTTCGTCAATGTGGTCAAGGGCTTTGAGCAGGCCTTCGAGAATGTGTGCCCTCTCCCTGGCTTTGCATAATTCATACTGGGATCGACGAACTACAATCTCGTGGCGGAATTGGACAAAGTGATGTATTAATTCTTTGAGGTTCAAAAGTTTTGGTCTACCCTTGACCAGTGCAATATTGTTAACATTAAACGATGTTTCGAATTGTGTATATTTGAAAATCTTATTGAGAACGACGTTTGGATTAGCATCTCCACGTAAGGTAATAACAACACGGAGTCCGTTACGATCAGATTCATCATTAGCATGAACGATACCTTCGATTTTCTTTTTGTTAACCAGATCTCCAATTTTCTCAATTTCTGCTGCTTTGTTAACCTGGTAAGGTATTTCTGTAAACACAATCTGTGGTTTACCAGATTTTGTGTATTCGATGTGGTGTTTTGCCCTGATAACAATACGTCCACGACCTGTGAGATATGCATCCCGTACACCTTTGTAACCATTAATTATGCCCCCTGTCGGGAAGTCAGGTGCTTTTATAATTGTGATAAGGTCTTCGATAGTAATATCAGGGTTATCGATATAAGCAACTATTGCGTCTATTGTGTCTGAGAGGTTGTGTGGAGGCATATTAGT
>JALVRO010000221.1 GCA_027031265.1 Bacteroidales bacterium
TCCACTGGTCAACTCTCTCCTGTGCTTCGCGCAAGGTCATTTATTGTGCATTTTTGTAGTTTGCTACCCACTGGGGGTCTTCCATTGCTTTGAGCAAATGAAAAAGATTATCACCAAAGATAGTGTAGAAAACTGTATCCATGCCCATCTGCGCCAGAATTCTTTTCTGGGCAGGTGTGGGAACATAAGGGTTTTGTATATTGCCAGTCCAGCCCAGCGTATCTGGGCTTTCTATGTGATAGGGATAAACGGCATAACGCAGCTTCCACAGACTATCAATGATGCCATGGGTTGCCACGCGTCCCAGGGCATCTATCTGGCAGGTATCTTCTATTCCGTATAATGCAAGCAGGTCCTGGTGGTCAGGATTAGCCATACTTTTTTCGTGTCCTCTAATTCGCAAGCAGAATTGGTCTTTGGTCAAAGGAACTGTCTCTGAGAAACGTCTCCCATCGTAAAAAGTTTCGTAAAAAGTAATAAGTCCATCCCATGACGATGCAATCTTTACCACAAAGACATAACCAGTACTTGATTGTCCCAGCGACGTAATTATTAACCCAAAGGACAAAACAATAAATGTGAACAATCGTTTCATAACAAGCCAGGGCTTTTGTAAATTTGTCCTTACTAAGATGATAAAGATTTTTGAATATGTCAATCAAGGTTGAGAATATCACCAAGTTTTACGGAGACCAGCTGGCTCTGGATAATGTTAGCTTTAGCATAGACACTGGTCAGATTGTTGGGTTTATTGGGCCCAATGGTGCTGGCAAGACAACAATGATGCGCATTATCACAGGATTTCTCCGTCCTTCGTCGGGTAGGGTGTTGGTTAATGATGTTGATAGTGCTAATTCATTGGAGGTCAAGCGAATGATAGGTTATTTACCCGAGAACAATCCACTTTATTATGACATGTATGTGCGGGAATTTCTGTCCTTTGTAGCTGGGCTTTATAAAATTAAAGACCGTAAAAAACAAGTTGACCGTGTTATTGAAATGACAGGCTTGGGACCAGAGCAATATAAAAAAATCGGACAATTATCTAAGGGATACAAACAACGCGTGGGGTTGGCCCAGGCAATTATACATGACCCACAGGTTTTGATACTGGACGAACCTACGTCTGGACTGGACCCTAATCAAATTATACAAATCCGAGACCTTATATTAGAGCTGGGTAAAGAGAAAACAGTCATGCTCTCGACACATATAATGCAGGAAGTCGAGGCAATATGCGATAGGATAATAATCATTAACCGCGGCCGCATCGTAGCCGATGATACTCCACAGACTATTCACGAGCGGGTAAAAGAGGAAATAATGACCTTTGTCGTAGAGTTTGACGCACAGGTGGACGAGGCGCACCTCGTAGCAATAGATGGTGTGGGCAGTGTGCGCTCTATTGGCCAGAACCGCTGGCTGATTACCAGTCAGGAGGATATACGGCGGAAAATATTTGATTTTGCCGTGGCTAATAACATGGCTGTGCTATCCATGGACATGAAAAAGAAGTCATTGGAGGAAGTATTCCACGAACTTACACAAGGCGATAATACCGTTTAACTCCCTATCTAGGACAATGAGTCTTCTATTTGGCTGTAATATTGTCATACCCTGTCCTGGTTTATCGGGATGCTCAACATTGTTAGAACAACATTAACCTGGTTTTTGAAAAAATACACAGTAATGGCATTGAATTATATCTGGTTGGCATTTTTCTTCATAGCCTTTATTGTAGCGCTTGTAAAGCTAGTATTCTTGGGCGACACACAGGTCTTTTCTGAGCTCATAAAGGCAGTGTTTGACACATCGGACACAGGTTTCCGTATAGCTTTGTTCCTCACAGGTATACTTGCCTTCTGGATGGGCATGATGAAAGTCGGGGAAAAAGCAGGGCTTGTGCAGGTCCTGGCGCGGGCATTGCGCCCATTGTTCAGAAGAATATTCCCAGAGGTGCCAGACGGCCATCCAGCGCTGGGATCTATTACTCTCAATATTGCTGCTAATATGCTTGGTCTGGATAATGCCGCTACACCAATGGGACTGAAAGCCATGCAGCAATTGCAAGAGATTAACCCGGATAAAGAGACAGCTAGCAATGCGCAGATAATGTTTCTGGTGCTCAACACCTCAGGCCTGACGATAATTCCCATTAGCATAATGGCCTATCGTGCACAGATGGGAGCGCACAACCCTACTGACATTTTTATACCCATACTGATAGCCACGTTTTTCTCAACAATCGTGGGGCTGATAACAGTGGCGCTAATACAGCGGATAAAGCTGTGGGACTGGGTTGTACTGGCATACCTGGGTGGTATTACACTGGTGATTTCTGCTTTGATAGCGCTTTTCCTTTCATTGACGCCAGAGAAAATGCAGACTTTCTCGGATGTGACCACAGGTGTTATACTCTTTGGGCTTATTGTGCTGTTCTTTTTTGCTGGAATGGTAAAAAAGCGAAATGTTTATGAAGACTTTATCGAAGGGGCGAAAGATGGTTTTGAGGTGGCAATAAAGATTGTGCCTTATCTTGTGGCAATACTGGTCTCTATAGCTGTATTCCGTGCTTCTGGTGCCATGGATTTCATTATAGCAGGTCTGGCTAGATTTTTCTCATGGTTTGGTGTGGACACGGAATTTGTCAAGGCGCTGCCCACTGCTTTTATGAAGCCTCTATCGGGGAGCGGCGCACGTGCTATGATGATTGAAGCCATGAAAACTTATGGTCCTGATAGTTTCGTGGGCCACCTGGTGTCAATAATCCAGGGTTCGACTGATACGACTTTTTATGTCCTGGCTGTGTATTTCGGGTCTGTGGGTATCCGTAATTCCCGTTATGCAGTCCTGGCAGGTCTGGCAGCTGATTTTGCGGGTATCATAGCTGCTATACTGATTGGTTATTTGATGTTTGGGTGAGAGGAATGATAGGTTAGACGTTGAGTAAGAGAGGCTGTCCGAAAGGGACAGCCTCGGATTTTTTACCTCTGCATCTTTTTTACCCGCAGGTAAAAGTCATGCATTATCTGGACTGATGTGCGGGCTTTGTTGTTGGCAGAATAGATTTTTTGCTCTACCTGTTGCCCATACTCGTCTCTGAATTTCTGTGCTTTTTTGATCTCTTTCCAGTAATTGTCGTTAATGATTTGTGTGTAAGCATGGAATAACGAGAAGGCCAGCTCTGGGTTATCCTCAAACCTGTTGCCTTCCTTATCAAAATGATATTTCAATGTCTCAGTCCAGGGGTGTGCAAAATATTCCTTGGGCGGCATGGCTATGGATAGAGCAATCGGGATATAAGGATTAATGCAAGGGTTGAGCGGCGCCCACCAGACAATAGTGTTTTTGATATTGTCGCTGTATTCTACCACTGTGCTAAACTTTGTTCCACTGTTGCATATACGGTTTATTAATGCACGGTGTGGATTGGGATGAAGCTCACGGTGTGTCTCAAAGTCAGTGCCTTCATAGTGCGACGAGAGTACTCCCATCAGGTTATGCTTGTCCAGTTTTTTGTATGGCTTGAAAGCAAAAGGCAGGGTAGGGTAAAGACCATATTCCCGGTCTGCCAGCTGGTTTATACCAGACCAGTGTCGAGGAATATTCCATGGTGCATAGAGGTTAGCCTGATCGCTATAAGCAAGGCGGAAATTGAAAGGTTTGCCAGAGGTGGTGTCATACCATCCGCGTTTGATGGCATAGTCAATCAGATCTGGGCTGGCCATGAAGTTTTGTTTGTCGCTCAGGTTTACCTCACCGATTGTGTAATAATTAGGTACAATAGCAACGGCTGTGTCAGGTACACGGCGTGCTACCCAGTGGCGGCCTTTGACAACGGCCATGAGCCATACTTCACCACTGTCGGCAAAGCAATATGTGCGGCCAGATGAGCCATAACCGTATTTTTGCAAGAGTTCGGCTGCTACCATGACGGCATGGCGTGCGCTAAGAGCACGCTGGGCAACAAGCCTGCGGAAATCATAAGTCAGGAGGCCTGTAGCTGTGTCTTCGCGCGAGCGGCAGGCATTGGAGCAGATAGTCACGCCATTATCATTGACCAGCATATCTCCGAAATTCTGCTGTGTGGTCTCGAACCATAGATAGCCGAATGTGTATTCTTTCTGGGCAATGGTATCGCCACTGACAAGTGTGTAAACCTTCGACTGCTGATGGATGCGGGGCACACGATGGATATTGACAATCAGGTTGCCATAGTCATCCTCATTGTGTGCGACCAGGACATGACCAGTAGCAGAGGCTTTCTTGCCCACGGCTATGGTGTAGCATTCTATTTGTTGTGCCGTGACAGTCAGTAGACTGAGTAATAGACTGATTAATAGTGTTATGCGTTTCATGATTGTGTGGTTTAGTTGTTTTCGAGGAAAAAGTCGCGCAGGCGTTTGGTAAAGCTATGAGCCCAGTCTTTTGTGGCTTTTGATGAAGTATTGATTACTGCGCCTGTGGGACGAATGATTGCAGAGACAGTCTGGGCTATGAAAGTGTCACTGATAAGTACAATCTCATCGGCTCGCTCCATTAAATCGAGCGAAAGTCCTTTGCTTTTGTCCAGTAGCTTTTTTATACCCAGCTCTGAGGCAGAAGCGAGTATTTTTTGTTGAATGATTGTAGGCCGGTAATTTGCCCCTGGATAAACATAATAAAGATTATTGTTCCACACAGCTATTACGTTTGCTTCAAAGGCTTGTATAATGCGCCCTTTATTATTGACAAATAATACCTGGTCTGTGTCAAATTTTTCTCCATAATATTCGACCCAATAAACTTGCTCGGCTTCACAAATATTGCTATGGCGGTCAAAGCTATGAATTATTGGTTCGTTGTGTAATGCTGCTATTGTCTTATATTCAGGTAATTGATAAGAGTGGGTAAGTACAAGTGTATTGCATCCTACCACGTCTTTCAAACACAGGATTTTTACCAGTGCTGTTTCGTCCAAAAGGTCGTTTTTCTCCAGCAGGTAAAGGATCTTTTCTTGTGAAAAATACTCTTTTTTAAACTCAAATTTCATTTTGTATGCATCATGCGTGATCTGGTCAATGTGATCCTCAAACCATAGCAGATTGCCGTCATAATACAGTATTGACCGCTTCAGTCCCAGCCCGAAGTGCAGGAAAGGACTGTATATGTCGAGCTCGATAGTTTTTTTGTTAATTATTTGACCATCAATGAGAATGTGCATTTTTGTGAGCTTTATTGTTTAATAATGATGTAATATTCTAGATTAGACGGACGGTCAACGGCATGAGACTGTATCAGGTTGTATTGGAGCATTGGACGCTCCTGAACCAGGTATTCTATTTGTTTTTCGTTGAGGATGAACACAGCTTTTTCGTTTGTGTTAAAAATGCTATCAATGGCTCTCAAATTTTCTGTATAAACCAGTCTGGCATGCGGCATATAAGTCTCCAGATAAAACGGCAGGCTCGGGGGATCACCAAAATGATTAGCCACTACAATAACTTGTGCCTGGGGGCTGTAGTCCTTTATATACTGGGCTGTGCGCTCCGGGGCATTACGCAGGTAATCAAGCTTGGGCAATACAAAAGCCAGTGTCAAGAACAAAAACAGTCCTGAGCCTAATATCAGTATCTTACTCCCCTCGAGTATGCGGCCAACCCATATAAGCCCCAGACCATAAACCATTAACATCAAATAAACCACTGCTATTCCAAGTGCCTGGCCAAAATCACTGGCACTACGGAAAAATGTGCGACCAAAGAAAGCTATGCCTCCTGTTATTGACAACACAATCAGTAGCTCTAGCACTGCACTTATTCTCATGAGCGTAATATCCCGTACATCCTCTGACCATTTAACCATCTGATACCCAATAGCCATAGCAATAGCAGGATAAGCAGCTATCACATAAGACGGTAGCTTGCTTTTGATAAACTCATAAATGAACCAGCCAGAGACCATCCATGCACCCAGCAGGAACCACTGGTTCTTGGGCTTCTCCCACAGGGCTTTGATAGCATTCTTGAAGGCTGCAGGGAAAAACACAAAATAAGAAGCAAAGAAAACAACAATTGTGGCTAGATAATAACCCACTGGACCTGTCTGTCCAAACACAGCGCCTTTGGTGCGGCGGATAACATACCAATCAATGAGCCAGCGAATAAAATCAGGGTTCTGATGCCATGCCCTGTAACCCCACCACAGCAGCGGTAAGAGAGCAAACCAACCAAAGAACCAAGGATGCAGGATTATCAAATTCATGCGTTTGGGATGCAGAGCAAATAGTAGGATTACAAACAGGCCTACAAAAATCAAAATTGGCGGTCCTTTGACCAGCAATCCACCTGCCACAGCGACATAAAACCACAGAACATAAATCCAGCGTCGCTGCTCCAGTACATAGAGCAGGGAAAAACCAGCAAGGGTGTGGAAAAAGAGCAAAAGCCCGTCGGTCACTGCAATTTTGCCCAGAAGAGGGGCAAAAAAGCTTGTACCCAGGACTATGGCCGAATAAAAAGCTGCTTTTTCCCCGATAAACCTGCGGCCAAAGAAATAAATCATCAAATAAACACCCAGCAGGCTAAGCGCTACAAAAAAACGGACTGCAAATTCATTAACACCCAAAATCCTGTACGCCACTGTTATTAACCAGAAATGAAGCGGTGGCTTGCGGTGCGGGAAAGACCATGTAAAATCCGGAACAACATAATTGTGCGTCTCAATCATACGCTTGGCAAAGCCAGCATAGGCAGCCTCGTCCTGGTCCCACAAAGACACCCGTCCGTTATTTACAAATAAAATTGCTGCCAAGGCTATAAAAACAAGTATTTTCTCCAGAGTACTGCGTTTAATCTTCATCGTGGTTGTGATCTGTTTTTTAACAAAGATAAAGAAAAAGCTTAAAACACATTATTGCTACTTTGGCCTGGGGTGATAATATTTTTATGCTAGTGCTTTGTAATGGGAAGATCAAATATTTTACTCAGGCAGGTGTCTATTGAAATCCCCCTGCAAGCGTGCTAAAAGCACCTTGCAGGGCAGAGTGTGTAAATTATTTTACCTTTCTTGTTTATTATCAATTGCTTGGTTTTGGTTTTCATTCCACATGCTCAGCAAGTGCGCTGAAAGCACCTTGCTGGCTAAAGAGTCGTAGTTTATTTTGTTTTTGTAAATAGTATTAAATGTGTATCTATATTGCTTAATATCAATAGTTTAGTTTTAGTTCCATTAATAAGTCCCCGTATGTTTCGGATAACTTGTGATTTCATTTTTAGTTAATTATCACAAAATTTTTACTTTTGCATAAAATCTTTTCAAACACGGTCAAATGATTGAGCAGGTAAAGCATTATATCGAAGAGGTCAAGAATTTTGAAGCAAAAAGTCTGGAAGAACTAGAACAATTCAGGATAAAGTTTCTGTCCAAAAAGCAAGGATTGATCACAAAGTTTTTTGCCGAATTCAAGAATGTACCCAAGGAAGAAAAGCCAGAATACGGTAAGGTTCTCAATGAGCTCAAAGCGCTGGTTGAGCACAAAATAAAAGCGCTACGACAGCATCTGCAGGACCAGCAGGCACAGAAAGTGGACATGGATCTGACCCTGCCAGGTGAAAATATGGCAGTGGGAACACGTCATCCTCTTTCTATTGTACGCCGTGAGCTGCTGGATATTTTCCGCCGTATGGGTTTTGCCGTGGCGCATGGACCAGAGATAGAAGATGACTGGCACAATTTCTCTGCGCTTAATTTTCCATACGACCATCCTGCGCGCGACATGCAGGATACATTCTTTATAGAGCGTGACCCTGACGTAGTGCTGCGTACCCATACTTCAAACACACAGATACGCTACATGGAGACACACCGTCCGCCGTTAAAAGTAGTATTACCAGGGCGTGTGTACCGTAATGAGGCTGTTTCTTACCGTTCGCATTATGTTTTCCACCAGATAGAAGGCCTATACGTAGACCGTAATGTTTCGTTCGCTGATCTGAAACAAACTCTGCTCATCTTTGCACGTGAATTTTTCGGCGAGCATACGAATATCCGTTTCCGTCCATCATATTTCCCATTCACAGAGCCTTCGGCCGAGATGGACGTCACCTGTACATTATGCGGTGGCAAGGGCTGCCCTGTGTGTAAATACACTGGTTGGCTTGAGATATTAGGTTGTGGCATGGTAGATCCTAATGTGCTAAGGAATGTGGACATTGACCCAGAGGAATACACAGGTTATGCGTTCGGCTTTGGAATTGAACGTATTGCCATGCTCAAATATGGTATCAATGACCTGCGTATCTTCCTGGAGAACGACAAACGCATGCTTGACCAGTTCCAGTATCTGGGCGATGAGGAGTAATTCAGCACTATCTTCTGACCGCTTTAGCGGTCAGAAGATAGCACGGAAGGTATTGCTGCAAGCGGTGAGATGCTAGCCTAGTTACCCAGAATGAAGCTAATTATTTCGCTCACAATCTGCTTATTAAGTGGAAGCTCAGGGTCAAAGTATATTTTGATGTTTGCTTTTCTTTCAGTTGGGGCGTCTTTCATGACGTGGTTCATGCCAGGAATGATAACAAGTTTTGACCGGCGAGCGGCTCTGTGCAAGATAAAGGCCTGGTTGGTGTCTATCTGTATGTCATGATTACCCTGAATAATTAGAATTGGTACATTGAGTTTAGCAATCTCTTTTGCCGGGTCATATTTCATCCACGAGATAAGGAAAGGCTGCACAGATGGACGAAAAATACTCATTAAAATAATAGGGATATTATTCACCTTGTAACCATTGCTGAGGCTGTCTATAATTGGGATGGCCCTGTTGCGAATGAACTCTGGCTGCGATTCAAACTGTTTTTTTAACACTTCACCTATAGGAACACCCGCTCCTGCTATTGAGATAAGACGGTCCACGGGTTCTTGCTCTGCTGCTAGTATTGCCACCAGCGATCCTTGGCTGTGTCCGATGAGCACATGGCGGGTGAAATCATAGTTTTTCTTCAGATAGCGTAACCATGCCACTGCATCACTGACAAAGTCATCAAAAAGAATAGAGTCTTCATGAAAACGTGGGTCATTCATTACAGAGAAGATTCGTTTGTCGTAGCGAAGCGATGCAATTCCATGACCAGCCAGGGAGTCGGCAAGCATTTTTAAACAGTTGTTTGTCATCTTTGAATTGTTGCCATTGCGGTCTGTCGGCCCGGATCCGGCAATTATCAGGGCCACTGGCACGTGTGTGCCTTTGTCTGGTATGGTCAAAGTACCATGGAGTCTTAGAGTATCTACCTTGAGGCTTACCTCTTTTGTGAAAAAATCCTGTGAAAAGGACATGCTGCTCATAAGGATGATTAATAGCACAATAACATAGCGTTTCATTGTCTTTGGGTTTGTTTTTTTACAAAGTAATTAAAAATTTAGATAAATATCTAAATAATTGATTGATTTTTTGATTACCTCACAGGCTTTTTTATTTTAGTGCTAAAAAGAAATTGCAAGAACATCCTACGGGTGGAAATCTTTTGATTATCAGTTTATAGGTGGCTTTGGGGTACATGGACAGACACATTATATTGTGGAGCAATATCCTTCTTACACACCAGAGGGAGTAAAAATCTACATAGCTGGTTCTTTCAATGGATGGGGTTCCGGGGATACATCATACATTCTATATCCTAATGAACAGGGTAATCCAGAGATAGTGTTGACAGCTTAGGCAGGCACTAGCATTGAGTATAAATTCACACTTGGTAGCTGGGCAACGGATGAGAAAGGGCCTAATGGTGAGGAAATATCTAACCGCATATACACCCTTCATGGAGGGGGAAAATACTCTCTGGATAACGATTTACAACTGGGCTGGTGTGGATAATCCAGCTATTACGCACACTGCTGCGATGAATATGCATGTGTTGAGAGATAGTTTTTATATGCCACAACAGGGACGCTATGGACGAATATGGTTGATGTCTTGCCTACGGCATTGTGTTTTCAATAGAAAGTTTATAAGTCTCTAGATTACCAGAGCTTTACCATAGCTATTGTAGCTGACTTTGTTCCATTCTATTTCTGGCTCATGTGGATGTTTGGTTTCGGCAGGATATCCTATGGCTATTATGCAGGTTATGCGGAAAGACGGAGGAAGTCCAAGTAATTGCTGCACATATTTTTCTGCCGACATCTCCTCTGCGATAGTATGTCGTACACGTATTTGTACCCAGCAGGAGCCAAGCCCCAGGTCTGTAGCTGCAAGGTGTATGTGTTCAGCAGCTATTGCAGAGTCCTCTATCCATATATCTGTGGTGTCTTCATCAGCAGCTATTACGATGGCCAGGGGAGCAGTTTTCAGAGGGCGGGCACCTGATTTGGCATTAGCCAGCTGGTCAAGGAGGTTTCTGTCGTCTATAACTATGAAATGCCAGGGACGGATATTACGGCCTGAGGGGGAGAGGAAGGCTGCCTCAAGGAGGCGGCGGATTTTTTCTGGCTCAACGTGTGTGGGTTTGTAATGTCTTATTGAACGGCGGATTTGCATTGCTTCAAAGAGTTCCATGGACGGTGTTTTTTGGGTTTTGTTGATAAAGATTATGATATTGCATAAAAATTTTGCTATTTTCTCGATTGTGTGTGTCAAACAAAAGTAGTATTTTGTTTGTATTTGATGTAAAAAAAGGGCTTATATGAATTTGTTTGATGTTTTTAGCAACCCCAAGGTTGTCTTACCTGTTATTCATGTTAAGACTGAACCCCAGGCAATAGAAAATGTTGCTATTGCTTATGAGGCAGGTGCAGATGGTATTTTTCTCATTAACCATGATTATCATTGTGGGCATCTGTTGAAAGTTTTTCAGACTGTCAGAGACAAGTTCCCTGACCGGTGGATAGGTTTGAATTGTCTGGATATTTTTCCTCATGAAGCTTTTGATGTGGTAGGGAATGATGTCAATGGTGTGTGGGTGGATAATGCGTTTTTTTTTGGGGGGATAATAGAAACGCAGGACTATACAAACTATGTCATAAGTAGAAGAATATTTTCCCGCTGGTTGGGGTTGTATTTTGGCGGCGTGGCTTTTAAGCAACGGGAGGTAGAAGACCTGGAAAGGGCTGTGGAGATTGCTAAACATTATGTGGATGTGATAACAACAAGTGGTCCTGGGATTGGCCTTGCTGCTGATATAGAGGAAATAAAGCGTATACGCCGGGCGGCAGGTGATTTTCCTCTGGCAGTGGCTAGCGGTATAACGCCAGAAAATGTAGTGGATTATCTCCCTTATGTTGATGCTTTTCTCGTGGCAACAGGTATAAGCCGAGATTTTTACAATCTGGAACCTGTCAAAGTAGAGGCCCTGGTGCGCCGGGTAAGGGATTTTGTTCAGAGGTAGCATTGTCTATGAAACTGACCACAGGGAATGACTTTAGCAGAAAATGCAGGTCATTTTATAGTTTCAGAAGTGAATTTGTGTGGCAGCAATTGTGCAAGGAGACACGGACTGTCTAGAAATATTGTTGCAGTAAGTTTGTTGCTTATTGGCTGTGAGATTGTTGTATAATGCTGTTTTACAAACTAAGATTTTCCATTGCAAGGTGCCTACCGCATGTTTGCAATGAATGAGTAAAGGTTTTAATAGGTGCTTTTAGTATGCTTGCTATGAGTAAAGGTTGTAATTAGAATATTTTAATCAAGAATAGGTATAGGCAAAGGCCGCTGCATGTGCAGCGGCCTTTTGATGATTGGTGTTGGACGGATGCTTATTTCAGGTATTCTTCACGTGGCCTGGCTTGAATAGGCTCCAGGCCCT
>JALVRO010000222.1 GCA_027031265.1 Bacteroidales bacterium
AAAAGATTGTTAATCGCCGTACCCCTCTTGGTCAGTTTCAAGACTTTGCACATGGTTACTTTAGTTTTCCAGAATTAGAAGGTGAGATTGGTCCTGAAATGTATTTTAATGGCAAAAAAGTAATCGTTTGGAGTGTCAATAGTTATCTGGGTCTGGCTAATCATCCTGAAGTTCGCAAAGTTGACGCAGAAGCTGCTGCACAATGGGGCCTTGCTTATCCTATGGGCTCGAGAATGATGACTGGTGAAACAAAATATCACAGACAATTAGAACAAGACCTCGCAGAATTTGTAGGTAAAGAAGCTGGTTATCTGCTTAATTACGGTTACCAGGGCATGGTATCTATTATTGATGCTTTGCTAGACCGTCATGATGTTGTTGTTATAGACTCAGAGTCACACGCTTGTATATACGATGGGTCTCGCCTGCACTTCGGACGCCGTCTGACTTTCGAACACAACAACATGGAAAGCCTCGAGAAACAGTTGCAGACAGCCACAAATATTGTATCTAAAACTGGTGGTGGTATTCTGGTTGTTACAGAAGGCGTATTCGGTATGGCTGGCGACCTTGGAAAACTGGACAAAATCGTTGCCCTGAAAGATAAATACCAGTTCCGTCTCCTGGTTGACGATGCTCATGGCTTCGGAACAATGGGAAAAACAGGTGCCGGTACCGGTGAACATCTGAGCGCACAGGAAGGTGTGGATGTTTATTTCGCTACTTTTGCCAAGTCTATGGCTGCTATTGGTGCTTTTGTTGCATCTACCAAGCCAATAATTCGCTATCTGCGCTACACAATGAGATCACAGATCTTTGCTAAATCTCTGCCTCTACCAATTGTTATTGGTGCAATGAAGCGCCTGGAGATGCTCAAGACAAAACCAGAGCTTAGAGAAAAACTCTGGACAATCGTTAATGCTTTGCAAAGTGGGCTGCGTGAAGCTGGTTTTGACCTGGGCCGTACAGAATCAGCAGTTACTCCTGTTCACCTCAAAGGTAGCCCTTATGAGGCTGCTGCTTTGATAGCTGACCTGCGTGAGAATTATGCTATTTTCTGCTCTGGTGTACTTTACCCTGTTGTTCCTAAGGGTGTGTTAATGCTTCGTCTTATTCCTACTGCAGCACATGAGCTCGAGCATGTGGAGAAAACAATTGAAGCATTCAAGGATGTACGCACAAAGCTTGAGCAGGGGTATTACAAACATGATGATCCTATGGAGATACTCCGTAAATACAACATTAAGATAAGACTATAAAACATCTTATAGTAAAAAAAATAATAGGCGGCCAATGGCCGCCTATTATTTTTTGTCACACTTTTTGACAAATACCAGAGCCGTAACCCAGCGCAAACGTACTTTACTACTCGCATATACACAGCTTTATTCATTTTGACCGATCTGTGTCTTAACAATAGCAACATATCCCTTTTTTCCCTGGCCCCCACCAACAACAAATTGATCATTTCCCATACTAGCTGCCGAGTAAATAAGAGGCAAATCAAAAACTTTCTGTGCCTCGCTCACGCCATCTGGTGTAAGCTTCCAGATACAGGCATTTAGCTGGCGATTATATCCACCGAAGAGCCACAACTTTCCATTACACAAAAGCCCATCTTTAATTTCTTCTACCACACTAGTACCCAGCACATTATCCCTGAGTGTTTTTCCGGCAGGATCTATCTGCACAAGCCAGATATCACCTTTTTTAGTCTTTATTTTCTCCCATGTTTCTCCTATCAACAAAAAACCATTGTTATATTTCAGTGGTTTAACAAAAAAATTATCCTCATACAAATGGTTCTTTGTCTGCCATATAATCTGTCCATCATACGACATCATTATAATCCACGGATCAAGATCACTCACACCTTTTTGCCATGTGCGTGCAAGAACCAGCATGCCATCATTTAGAAGCAAAGCATTCAAGGCCTCTTCATTATCTGCCAGAGCTCCGAGCTGTTTATCCCACAACAGAGAGCCCTGTGCATCTAACTTCAATATCCACAGGTTGCGCTGGTTTATTCCCTGTGGTGTGGCATATCCCAATAAATAAAAATTACCATCACCTGTGGGCAAAATCCTATAAGCCCCATCATCAAGCCTATTTCCATAGTCCTTTTGTAGAATAATCTGTCCGTCAGAAGAGATTACCACAAACCAAACCTGACTTCTCGAATCCCTTGTCCATGTGACACCCGTAGCATAAATACGGTCTCCTTCCACCACAAAATCGTTTATCCTGTCAAAAAGATTACCGCCAAAACTATTGTGCCAGACAATCTGTCCATCAGAAGTGAGCTTAACCACAAAAGCATCCCTGAGCTTGCTAGAAGCAGGTATTTCATAATATCCAGCCGCATAAATAAAGTTATTATCAACAGCTACTTTTTGTATTGTTGTATAATCAAAATCTACTTCTTTAACCAGTTCCTGGGCTGTTATACCCATAGAAAGGCATAGAAGGAACAAAAAAACTAAAGTTAAACGTCTCATTTGTCGTGTTTTTTGAAGTTTGTTTTATAGAAAATAAAAAGAAATATTGATGAATAAACCAGAGCTAATAAAGCACTGATAACAAAAGGAATAGAATGTTGTTCAAAAAAATCCTGAAATTGCTGCTGCGATACGAAAGCAGCTGCAGGAGGAACCACAAGATAAGTAATGACCCTGGCAGGAAGGTAAAATCCCAGAGAAATATTTAGCGAAAAAAGTAACTTACGCACAATAGCCTCCAGGACAAAATATCCCAGGAAAGCCAGTACAGATGCCAGTGGTTTCTTAAAAAGCGATACAAATAATACCGCAAAGCTGACGTAAGCAAAAACCTGTAACCACAGAGCAAACAAAGCTATCCATCCATAATTAACATCCCCTTTTCCCCAGTATGCCCACATTATCAGTCCACCAATCAATGCTGTCAGAGTCCAATCAAAAGGTATTAGATAAACAAAGCTGAGTTTGCCCACAAAAAACTTCTTCTTAAACGAAAATGAGGCATGCTCCACATCAGACCAATCCTGTGCGAGAAAAATAATTACAAAAATCATCCACAAAGGGACAAAAAAAGAAGCAACCCACGAAGCGGTAGAAATATCTAGAGGAAACTTCATGTAATCAATAACAGAAAGCGTTGAAGCCCTGAAAAGATCCAGTTTATAAATTATAGTACTTACATCAAAAAGTAAAAAGAAATATAAAAAATATAAACCAAGCATATAAACAAGCAATAACTTACTATTAATCAATCTCTTATACTGCAATACAAATAATTTCCACCACATATACCTTTGTCAAATAGTTTAATATAAAAATAAAAAATTCTTATATTTGGTAGAACGAAATATAAGCAAAAATGACTGCACAGATAAACAAATTTTTACATAATCTCCTAAGTGTTTTCCCGGTTTCCAGACGTAGGACAATCATGGACAAGCTCATCAGCTTGCTAAAGATTGAGCATCTGGGCGAGGTAACCAGTGCCAAGGACGAGGAACAGAAACAAAATGTTGAACGCAAGCTAGCACACGAAGCTTCTTTGCTAATCGGCAAGCTAAAAGACTTAGGCTTCACACAAGCTCAGGTAGAATTAATCATTGAAAAAATCACAGATATAAAACAAATCAGGGACATTATTCGGCTGCTACCAAGGGCAGGAAGCCTCAATTTAGAACATTTTAATCGCGAGACTATCCTGAATGCCATTGAAAAAGGCTGGAAAGTCCTGATATTGTTCGAAATAGCGCAGAAATTCCAGCAACATCACCTAGACGATGACCCTAATTATGCAGACTTTAACAAGCTCATGGAAGCTGCCATAACTGACAAGGAAGCCCACGAGATTGTAAATGTCCTCATTCAAGCTAAATACAAAGGCATTGAAATCACACTCAATGATATTCTCAAGTATCTCAATTCCCTCCAATATGATTTAGAAGAGCCTATTAAAAACCTGTATCTGGCTCTGATCGTGATCAAGGAAAAAGG
>JALVRO010000223.1 GCA_027031265.1 Bacteroidales bacterium
CGTTATTCTGGCAACTGTACTTAAAGGATTTAGCCTGATCTAAATATGTCTACCACAGAAAATTTTCTGATTGGACAACAGCCAGAGTAATGTAAGCTCATAAAAAGTTCGGCCTCAGACTATGTCTGAGGCCGAACAAAACGCAGCTTTGAAAGTTAACAAAGCTCAGGGTCAATCTGCTTTTTGATCAGTGTTTTCCTGAGTTTGCTGTTGACTATCATCTTCATGTTTTGGAGGCACCAGATCTACCTTAACCTCATCTTTTCCTTTATCATAATCGACTATAAACTTTGTGCCTGCCAGGGGTTGATTTTCGATTATAGCAGAAGCCAGCTCATCCTCCACATAACGCTGGATCGCACGCTTAATTGGACGTGCACCATATTTGATATCCATACCTTTTTCTGCGATGAAATCTTTAGCAGATTGGGTAAGCTCGAGCTGATAACCCTGCTCTTCGACGCGGCTGTATATGTTCATAAGTTCTAGCTCGACAATCTCATAAATCTCGTCTTTGCCCAGAGGCTTAAATATCACTACATCATCTATACGGTTGAGAAATTCTGGGGTAAATGTGCGTTTAAGTGCTTTTTTCAAAATAGACTCTTGACGTTGACTATCAATACCTTCCTCAGATTTAAAACCAACGCCACGTCCAAATTGCTCCAGGTCACGCGCCCCAATATTGGACGTCATAATAATGATTGTATTCTTGAAGTCAACTTTTCGACCAAGACTGTCGGTCAGATGACCTTCGTCAAGCATTTGCAAAAGTATATTAAACACATCTGGATGTGCCTTTTCTATCTCATCAAGCAGGACAACAGAATAAGGCTTACGGCGCACTTTTTCTGTCAATTGACCACCTTCTTCATATCCAACATATCCCGGAGGCGCACCTACCAGACGGGAAACGGAAAATTTCTCCATATACTCGCTCATATCAATCCTAATGAGTGCATCCTGTGAGTCAAATAGATATTCAGCCAGCAGCTTGGCCAGATAAGTCTTACCAACGCCAGTAGGGCCAAGGAAAATAAACGAACCTATTGGTTTGTTAGGATCTTTCAGACCAGTACGGTTACGCTGGATAGCCCGTACTACTTTGTCAATTGCTTCGTCCTGTCCAATGAGACGTTTTTTAAGCTCTTCTTTCATCTTACGCAGACGCTCGCTCTCTCCCTGTGCAATACGTGTCACAGGGATACCAGTCATCATAGCTACCACTTCTTCAACTGCTTTAATATCCACTATTTCCCTGTGTTCCTGCATGCTCTTGATCCAGGCCTGTTTTTCTTTTTCAAGCAAACGCTGTAATTCTTGCTCTTTATCCCGATATTGTGCAGCGAGCTCGAAATTCTGGCGATGAACAGCTTCTACCTTTTTGCGGTTAACTTCTGCTATTTCTTTTTCGATTTTTTCAATGATCTGTGGTACTTTAATCTTGGAAATATGCACACGTGAGCCTGCCTCGTCAAGCACATCTATTGCTTTGTCCGGCAAGTTGCGATCAGTAATATAGCGTGAGCTCAGCCGCACACATGCTTCTATTGCTTCATCCGTGTAAATAACATTATGGAAATCCTCATAACGGCTTTTAATGTTCCTCAGTATCTCGATTGTCTCCTCTATTGTCGGTGGCTCGACGAGAACCTTCTGGAAACGACGTTCCAGTGCACCGTCTTTCTCAATATACTGGCGGTATTCATCCAATGTTGTAGCACCTATACATTGTATCTCTCCCCGTGCAAGGGCAGGCTTGAGCATATTAGCAGCATCCAGTGAACCACTGGCACCACCTGCACCGACAATAGTATGAATCTCATCAATAAACAGTATTACGTTATCATTATTAGCAAGTTCATTGATCAAGGACTTCATTCTTTCCTCAAACTGGCCACGGTACTTAGTACCTGCCACGAGTGATGCCAGATCCAATGCAACAATACGTTTGTCATAAAGCACACGTGATACCCTTTTCTGTACTATACGCAAGGCAAGGCCCTCGACAATAGCTGATTTACCAACACCTGGCTCGCCTATAAGCACAGGATTATTCTTTTTTCTACGGCTAAGAATCTGAACAAGGCGTTCTATTTCTCTGTCTCTTCCTACTATAGGATCCAGCTTGCCCTCTCTAGCAGCCTGAGTAATGTCATAACCAAAATTATCAAGAACAGGTGTATCGGAGATTTTCCGGGACTGAGAGAATTTCTGGCTGCCCATACCTCCGGAAGGTGGGAAATCTTCGTCTTCTTCCTCGTCGTCGTCATCATCCTCACTTGAGAGACTATCATTTATCTGACTGCTTGTGAGCTCTGCTTTGAGTGTGGAATAATCTATGCCCTGCTCTTTAAGCAAAGCAGACACAAGGTTATTATCGTCTCTAAGCAAAGCAAGTAAAATATGCAAAGGTCTTATCTCGCTCTCATTAAGAGCCCAAGCTTCTAATCTTATCAGGTTTATTAATCTCTGGGTACGCTCATCTATTTCTATTTCATCGCCCGTTTCCTCTAACTCACTTTTTGTCAGTCTCTGCTCCAGCAAGGCACGTAATTTTGTCAGGTCAATATTTTTGGATTTTAAATATTGAATAGCTTGATTATCTCCTTCCTTAATTATACCAAGGAATATATGTTCGGGTAATAATTTAGAGCTTCCTAACCTAATAGCTTCTTCTCGACTAAATGTAAATATGTTCCTCACTTTCTCGGAGTATTTAGAAATCATACGTTCGTTTATTTTTTGTTTTCCATAAATTATATCAAAAAGCGTGAAATTACTTGTCAAACTGCTCTAACTGTGACATAATGTCACTTACGTTAACGAATAGGATATTGTCGAATTTACCATTTTTAACAGTAAGGATATTACCAGTTTTGTCTTTAAGAGTAAACTCAAACTCACCGCTAACCTGATTTTTCTGCAAATTCACACTAGTAATTTTCACAAAACCATCTGTGGCAACATATTTATTAAGAGAGTCACCCTGTCCTACTGGTGAATAAATTGCTGCAACTTGAGGGATTGAGTCAGAGATCAGTGTACTCATGCTATATTCACCGGGCTTGTCTCCGCGGACCACAAATGCCAGATACTTTGACTTTTTAAGATCAGAATTATCACCTGCCATGATAACAAATCCATTATCACCAGTGGGCATCTGTCCATGAACCGCCAATATATAAACAGCTTTGTATGAATCATTACCAATTGTAGCTGAGAGTGTTGGTAGGTTCAATTTGCAAGAAGCAAGGACAAATGTTAAAGCAAATAAGAAAACAATGTACTTTAAAGTTTTCATAGCTAATAGATTTTAATTTTATATTTTTATTTATCAAAGTTAAATCATTTACAAATAATACTCAAATTTTTAATTTAAGACAAAAGCATCTGAAATTTAAAAATTACTTAAACAGCTTTATAATCTAAATTTTAATTCGTATGTTTGCACAGAAAATTTAAACTCAAAATTATAAAAAATGCGACAAGTAGAACACTTAACAGAAGAGACATTCAAGCAGAAGGTCTTTAACTGGGAAAAAAATCAGGACTGGAAATACGAAGGAGATGTACCAGCTATAATTGACTTCTGGGCAGAATGGTGTCAACCCTGCCGTATAATAGGTCCAATACTCGAAGAATTGCAGCAGGAATATGGTGACAAAATCCAGGTATACAAGGTAGATACAGAGGCTGAGCCACGTTTGGCAGCCATGTTTGGTATTCGTAATATTCCTACACTGCTTTTCATTCCAGTAGATGGTATGCCACAGATGGCAGTTGGTGCTTTACCAAAAGAAGTACTCAAACAAGCAATAAAAGAAGTTTTAGGCGTAGAAGATCCTGCCCAGGTTAATAACTAAAGACCTCAATACTATACAATATCAAGGGCATCCATGAATGGATGCCCTTTTTGCATAGTTATTTCTCTGCCTGGTATACCAAAGCCGTATAT
>JALVRO010000224.1 GCA_027031265.1 Bacteroidales bacterium
AAGGTCTGAATCTGCTGGTCAAAGAGGCAAGATTGTCTGTGTGGGTGCTAATAGCCTGGGTAGCTGCTCTTGTGGGTGTGATGTTTTTTGCTTTTTCGCTGGGAAAGATTGAATATGACAGGCGTCTTGTTCTGATAACAATTATTTTTCTCGTAGCAGAGGCTTATTTTTTGTACTTGCTAACCACTGAGTATAAAGGGTTTGCTCTGGCGGTTTTGATTCTCCTGGCAATGGTAGAAACAGGTTATCTGACACATTATTCAATGGCCCACCGTATGGCTGCGGATAAGGAGCAATTTATCCAGGATTGGGGAGGATATAAGGACAACACAATCAGTGCTTTGAACATCATTAGACAGATGGATTCGTCTCCATTTTATCGTGTGGAGAAAGATTACGCCTCAGGTAAGGCTATACACGCAAGTATTAATGATAATCTTGTGCAGGATTATTACGCCACGGTAAGTTATAATTCATTTAACCAGCTCAATTACATCCGTTTTCTCGAGGCAATAGGAACGGCCCGCAAGGGTGTGGAAACACAGACGCGCTGGGCGCATGGTGTGCGCGGTCTGCCACTTATGATGAGCTATGCAGGAGTTAAGTATTTTTTGACCAGGGATTTTAATACGCCTTTGCGTTTGCTAGGATTTGACTCTGTGGGTGTGGCAGGCGATGTGATGGTTCTGAGGAACAGGTATGCCTTGCCTCTGGCTTTTACCAAAAAGCATGTTATGAGTGAGCAGGATTTTTATAGGCTTCCCAATTTTGCGCGACAGCAAGCCTTGCTTAGCGCAGCAATCATAGGAAAGGATAGCGGGCGATTGCTAAAAAAATACCCTCCAGTTGATACTATGCAGCTTGTGGATGAGACAGAGTTTAATTTTGACCGTTACCAGGCATTGGTAGATAGTTTGACCAGATCCAGGGTAAGGATTATTTCCTTTAACCAGGATAATATTGTGCTGGAGGTAGAGAATATGACTTCCCAGATTTTGGTGTTAACAATTCCTTTTGATCCCGGGTGGAAGGTCTATGACAATAGCCGTTTGCTAAAGACAATGAGAGTGGACATCGGGATGCTCGGTGTGGTGCTTGACAGGGGCAATCATAGAATAGTGGCCAAGTATAGGACGCCTTTTTACGGGGTGAGTTTGACGATATCAATAATTGCATTGATTCTTATCATTTTAATAATATTTTTTTGGGAAAAATTGCCTTTTGTCATGAATAAAAGCAAATAATTTTTTTAAGTTGTTAAAAACTTTAAACCAAAAATTTTTTCATTATGGGTAAATCAATCAAAGGCACAGAGACAGAAAAAAACTTACTCAAGGCTTTTGCTGGCGAGAGCCAGGCACGGATGCGTTATGACTTTTTCGCCAAGCAGGCCCGCAAGGAAGGTCTGGAGCAGATAGCCGCTATATTTGATGAGACAGCTTTGAATGAGCGTTCACATGCTAAGACATTTTTCCGCTTCCTCGAGGGTGAGATGGTGGAGATAACAGCCACATATCCGGCAGGTAAGATCGGTACGACACTTGAGAATCTCAAGGCAGCAGCCGAAGGAGAGCATGAAGAATGGACTGAACTTTATCCTCACTTTGCAGAAGTGGCCGAAAAAGAGGGTTTTAAGGAAATAGCCGCTGCGTTCCGCCTAATTGCCAAAGTAGAAAAAGAACATGAAGCAAGATACCGTAAGTTATATGAAAACCTGGACAAGGGCATGGTCTTCAAGCGCAATGGCAAGGTTATCTGGAAGTGCCGCGTTTGTGGTTATTTGCACGAAGCAGAGGAAGCTCCACAGGTTTGCCCAGTGTGCAAACATCCACAGGCTTACTTTGAGCTTTATTGCGAGAATTATTAAAATGCTATAGTTTGGTTGTTGATAGGAAGGCTTGCAGTCAAAGTCTGCAAGCCTTTTTTATGCTTCTTAACTAGTCTAGAGTATTAACACTTATTGTTTTTAGCACGAAATTTTAGAGTATAAAACATGTAGATGTAAATCATAGTGAATGTCTTGATTGTAAGTCTGTTGTGCGGTTACTAACATTTTTAAACTAAAAGTGTTTTGTTGTTTAATTTATTTATCGTTTTTTTGCGATAAACTATAACTAAGAAAAATGCGAGTATTAGCTATTTATGGTAGCCCGCGTAAGGATGGCAACACAGCAAAGATGCTTGATGCAGCCCTGGAGGAGTTTCCGCCAGAGGCAGAGATAAAAAGGCTTTATCTGGCTGATTTGAAGTTCACAGGATGCTGTGCTACCCGTGATTGTAAGACGCTGGGGTATTGCCCGGTGGAGGATGATATGCAGCAGGTGTATAGGGACCTTATCTGGGCAGAGATAATTATTTTTGGTTCCCCTTCGGAGTTTGCCGATGTTAGCTATTTGGTAAAGATGCTAATGGAGCGTACCTGGTGGATGAAAGGTGCTTTGCGTAACAAGATAGGTGGCTATGTCATAACGGGCCGCCGTTATATTGAGAGCACTATTAACACATTGCATGCTTTTATGCTTCGTCATCAGATGATACTAGGTGGTAGTGGTGCTCTTGGCTATACTTTTACCGAAATGGGTGGATTGGAATATGATCCCCTAGCCATTCGTGATGCCCATTTCACTGGTCGTAGGTTGGTTGAATTGTATAATTTGATTTATGGTGATAGAAAAAACAAAAATTAGAGATTTATGCTTGTAGATTTTATCATAATTAGTCTTGTGGTAGGCGTTATAACGGCTTTTATTAATGTCAGGTATGACAGGTTTTTTATCCTTTTGCTAGCGATATTTCTTTTCGGGTATAATATTGATGCTGGGGTCGAAATATTGTTGTGGACTATATTTTTCGGCTCTTTTATGATTATTACAGAAAATGCTGACAAGATAAGGTCTTTACCCAGAAAGGAAAAAGTCAAGATGTTCATAATTGTTCCCTCTATAACTTTAGTTTCCTCTTTTATAGGAAGCTATCTATTTAGTCTCGCGTCTAATAAAGTACTCTTAATAACCCTGGCAATTATAACCCTGATTTACTCGGCACGTATGATTTTCGTACATTTCAAGCCCGAAGAAATGAATTATAAGCCTGAGCCTGGAAATAAACACGAAAAGCTGTGTACCTATTTGGGACCATTCGTTTCAGGGCTTACACTAGGTTTTATAGGCACATCTCTAAAAGCTATAAAGATACCTTGCGCTGTCAAAAGAGGTAAACTCAATATGCAGAAGGTATACTTGTTCAATACAATAACAGCAGCATTTGGTTCTGGCTTTGCATTGCTGTGGCACAATCTGGTTTTTGTTAAGACAGGTATAAATGATTATTTTGAGAAATACTTTATTCTAGCTGCTGCCTTGTGGACTGTTATTCACTTTGTTGCAAAGATAACCTCTTGGCTGGTGAGACCTCATTGGCAGAAGATATCGCAGATTGTTGTAGGAGTATTTCTCCTTGTTGCTTTTGTAAAGATTTTAATGTTAATAAATGCTTAGGCTATGCAAGAATACCAGGTCATAGCAGAAGTCAAAAGCGGCGGCGAGGCTGCTGCCAGGGTAAAGCAAAGCACAATACCGTTTGATGCCCAGGCTGAGAGTGGCGATGTGTTGCCCAATCCTGCTGAGCTGTTGCTTTCAGCTTTTTCAGCCTGTGTGCTCAAGAATGTGGAGAGATATTCGCAAAAGTTGAAGTTTCCATACCGCAAGGCCCGTATTAGCGTCCATGGTTTCAGGACAGATGTTCCTCCTGTTATTGTCAGGGTAGAGTATGTGCTGGAGATAGACACTGATGTGGATGAGAGGAAGCTGGACCTGTGGCACAGAAATATTATAAAATTTGGCACGATAACAAATACCCTGATGCGAGCTAGCAAGGTAGAGGGAATTATCAAAAGGATGGACAGGCACAATGAATAGAATTATTAAAATAGAGCTTTTATGTCCGAGTTCTCGTTG
>JALVRO010000225.1 GCA_027031265.1 Bacteroidales bacterium
TGGATCAGCTACACACACTTGTTCGTAAGACACTCAGACAGGATAGTCCGGATGCAGAAGCTCGTGATGGTATGGATATTGCTTTATGTAAAATAGACTTTAGCAAAAATACAATGTCCTATGCAGGAGCACATAGACCTCTTTATTTCCTCAAGAAAAATGGTGAATTTCTACAATACAAAGGCACACTAAAAGCTGTGGGCGGTATACCACGAAAAAATAAAATAGAGCCTTCGTTTACTAATTATGATATAACCTTTGAGCCAGGGGATAAATTTTTTATCTTTACAGATGGACTGGCAGACCAGATCGGAGGTGAAAAACGCCAGAAATTCAAGAACAAGAGGATTAGAGAGTTGATTTTAAATAACAAAAATGTTACTATTTTTGATTTCTACGAAATACTCAAAAAAACTTTCTTCTCCTGGAAAGGAGATAACAAACAAATCGATGACGTTTTGTTCATTGGTGTCGAATTCTAAATATATAACAAGATATGAGTCAAGTACTAAAAAATAATCATTCTGCTCTCGAATTTGTATATGAGTTTTATCTCAAGATGAAAAAGAGCAAGATAAGCTTGGCCTACGAAGGAGAGATAACACATCAGATTACCAAAGCTTTTACAGCACTGGCAGAGAGTAGTATGCAGCGGGAGCAGGATTATACAACTGTCCAGAAGAAAGTATTCCATGTAATGGTAGAATGCCTGCAGAATGTATCAAAACATGCAGAACGGGACTTTAATTATTATTCATCCAAGGATGGTCGTGGAATATTTTTGATAAGCAAAGACGAAAAAGAGTACAATATAACAACAGGGAATATTATCCGTAACGATAAAGTGGAATCATTACGGGAACTTCTGGAAAAGATTAATAGCATGACCAAAGAAGAGCTAACCAAGCTCTACAAGCAACAGATACGTGAAGGACGCCTCTCTCCTAAGGGAGGAGCAGGCCTGGGATTTATTGATATAGCACGAAAGACAGGACAAAAATTAATCTATAGCTTCTTGCGAATTGACGACGAAAATTCTTTCTTTGTGCTTACTTCTACAATTCCACGAGTTAAAACTTGATAATCTTGTTTTGTTGTTAAAAAACTGTATTTTAGTATTTTAAAAAATTAAACCTTAAACACAAAAAGAGTAGAAATATGATACAACCATTAAGAATTCAGGGAACCGATGATACACCGACTGTTATTCTGGACCCTAATCCTGATAGCCCACGTTTTGAGATCTCAGGACGTTCTTTGCCAGAAGACGTTGTGGCTTTCTATGAACCAATACTGGAATGGTTGGACGATTATGCAAAAAATCCATTGCCCAAGACTATTTTTGATTTCAAATTAGAGTATTTCAATACTGCATCTTCTAAATTGCTTCTGGATATACTGCTAAAGTTGGAGGATATGTACGACGATGGCCATGACGTGCTGGTGCGTTGGCATTATCCAGAAGATGACGAAGATATGCAGGAGGCAGGCGAGGAATATGCTGACATCGTCGAGGTTCCTTTTGAGCAAGTCCCTTATAAAATTGATTAACATACAATTAGTCAAAGCCTAACTTATGAGTGAAGAAATCTTAAATGCTTTAATACAACTTTTTGCTATTATTGCTAAGCAGGATGAGGGCTTGCATCCTAAGGAATTGGAGTATGTCGAATCGTTTCTCACTCAGCAATTAGGTAAGGAAAGTGTTGAGGAATTTTTGATACAATTTAAGAAAAAGGCTTCTCAACAAGACCAGAAAAAAACCCGCCGTTCGGACAAAAAACTCACTCTTGTTAGTGATTCTGTCAGAATACTGGGACTTTGCAAGAAAATTAATAAGACTCTTAACCGTCGTCAGAAGGTCGTCGTTCTGGTGCGTTTGTTTGAGATGGTCAACGCCAGTAGGCAGTTTACTGCCCAACGAATGGCTATCATCAACACAGTAGCAGAAGTTTTCAATATCTTACGCGAAGAATACGACGAGATTCACAATTTTGTGGTATCTGAGACACTCGAAGAGCTTGATTATGACTCTGTCCTGGTCGTGGATGATCATGATGTGGACTGTAAAAAATGCAAATTCATTAAGACCGAATCTATTGACGGTCGATTAATTATACTGCGTGTCAAAAGCGCAGACCTTTACTTCCTTCGTTATACAGGCAATGATAATATTTTGCTTAACGGATTGCCTGTTTTCAATAACCGTATTTATCTGTTTGCCACTGGTGCTACAGTTAAGCTGCCCCGTGGTAAACCTATTTATTACAGTGATGTAGTTGCTAAATTCCTGGCAGATTATTCTACCGTACGTTTGTCATTTGATGTTATTGATGTTCACTATCGTTTCCCTACAGGGGATGTTGGTTTGCACCGCGTCAATTTCTCAGAGACACAGGGCAAGCTTATTGGTATCATGGGTGCCAGTGGCTCTGGTAAAACCACACTCCTCAACGTTTTGACAGGTATTTACACGCCTACAGATGGCCAGGTTTTGGTCAATGGAATAGACCTGCACAAAGAAAAGGAAAAGCTCGAAGGTGTCCTGGGGTATGTTCCACAGGATGACCTGCTTATAGAAGAGCTTACAGTATTCGAAAACCTATATTATAATGCCCTTCTGTGTTTCCGTGACAGGACCAAGGCTGAGATAAAAGAGCTTGTGGCCAAGACTCTAAAGAGCCTTGGCCTTTATGAAATCCGTCACCTGAAAGTGGGTAATATTTTCAATAAGCTCATCAGTGGCGGGCAACGAAAGAGATTGAATGTAGCCCTGGAGCTTATTCGTGAGCCAAGTATACTTTTTGTCGATGAGCCAACAACAGGTCTTTCATCCCGTGACTCGGAAAATGTAATGGACCTGCTGCGTGAGCTGGCTCTTAAAGGTAAGTTGGTGATCGTGGTTATACACCAGCCTTCGTCAGACATCTACAAGATGTTTGACAATATGCTTATCCTGGATACAGGTTATCAGGTTTACTACGGCAATCCAATAGAGGCTATTATTTATTTCAAACGCCTTGACAACCAGGTTAATGCTGATGTGGGCGAGTGTCCTGTTTGTGGTACTGTACGACCAGAGCTGATTTTTAACATCCTTGAGGCTAAGAAAGTCGATGAATTTGGTCATTATATCGATGAGCGTAAGGTCAGCCCAAAGAAATGGGAGGAATATTTTTATACACTAAAGAAAATAGAACGTGTACCTACGGTCACTGAGCCCCCAAAAGGTGCTCTTAATCTACCAAACAGGATAAAGCAATTTTTCGTTTTTCTCAGGCGGGATCTGAAGGCCAAGCTCAGTAACTCGCAGTATGTGATATTAACACTGACAGAGGCACCTTTGCTGGGTGGTATCCTGGCGTTTTTGATTCGTTATATTGCCGACCCAATGTCTAATATTTATATTTTCTATGATAATGTGAACATGCCTGCCTATATCTTTATGAGTATTGTGGTGGCATTATTCCTGGGTCTGCTTGTCAGTGCTGAGGAGATTTTCCGTGACCGTAAGATTCTCAAGCGGGAGAAATTCCTTAATCTGAACAGACATAGTTATTTGCTGGCAAAAATTTCCATATTGCTCGTAATATCTGCTATCCAGGCATTTGAGTATACATTGATAGGTAACCTGATTCTGGGTATTAAGGATATGTTGTTTATTTATTGGTTTGCCCTGTTTTCTACTTATGTGTTTGCCGTGATGCTGGGATTGAATATCTCGGCTTCGTTTAATTCTGCTGTGACTATTTATATCATGATTCCTCTGATCATGATCCCATTGATGGCTTTGGGTGGAGCATTCTTTAGTTTTGACAAATTAAACCGTAAAATAAGTACAATCGGCAAGGTCCCCCCTATTGCTGAGTTTATGGAGTCACGCTGGGCTTATGAGGCTTTGATGGTATACCAGTTCAAAAAGAACCGTTTTGAGCGGATCTTCTTTGATCTGGACAAGGCAATTAGTCAGGCAGACTACAAGCAAGTACACTGGATACCAGCAGTCAAGGACCATCTCAATGATGCCTATGATGCCCTGACAACCATGGAAGAAGAACCTGATGCAAATATCGATTCTCTCAAGTCTGTTATCGAAGATAATCTCAAGCTGGTTTATAATGAGATAAAAGAGGAGCTCAGAAAAAATAAGAAAGTAGCTTTTAATTACCTGGATAAGCTTAATCTACAGGGTTTTGATGACGATGTTTATGATGCTACGGTTGATTACCTGGATGAATTGAATGATTACTATGGTCAGATTTTCTTTAACAAAGACAGTCAGAAAGAAGCTATCAAAACATACCTGGCCAAGAAATATGGACCACATTATTATATAAAACTGCGTAATAAATATCACAATGAGCATATCGAGGACATTGTGACAAACAAATTCGAAAAATACAAAATTCTCGAATACAAACACAGGCTGATACAGCAGACAGATCCTATTTTCCAGGATCCAGATGATAGTCATTGGATAGGTTTCAGAAGTCATTTCTTTGCACCACAGAAATATTTTATGGGCCAGTATTTTGAGACATATTGGTTTAATATGGCTGTGATCTGGCTGATTGCCTTATTACTGTATCCTCCTTTATATTATGAACATTTCCGTAAGTTTATTGATTGGTTAGGTTCGATCAAGATTAGCAAAATATTAGCTTTTCTTAGTAAGGTGCGCAAGAAAGAAGATAAGGCACAGGCTTGATAGAAAGCCCCATTACTTTGTTTATATTAAAATAAATTAATAGATTTGCAATAACTAACATGCTATAAGGAGATGAACAGAGGACCATTAGCAAAATATTTTGTTTTATTAGTTTTAATGTTTTTTGTCAATTTGATTTTTGTCGGTTGTAGTGGTTGTAAGAAAGACCAGGATACTATCGAAATACCCAAGAATCTGCCTGTACATAAGGAAAAGCCAAATCCAGAGAACCAGGAGGTAGTAGACCAGATAGTCAATAGTTTCCCTTCCCCTGTGGAAGTGGCTGCTATTATCAAGGACATGGAGGTTCCTTTTTCGAAGAAGTATCTTGCTGATCCTGGTATAATCGATAATTATGATATTAATTTTAAGAAAGCCTTTGGTCTGGGTGTTTTGAGTGCAGATCTTGGTTATCTGAATGTTTATGAGAGAACTACTTTGATAGTTGAATATCTGAGTGCTATCAAGCGTCTGGCCGATGATTTGAGAGTTGGTCAGTTCTTTGATTTTCAAGCATTTAAGCGACTGGCAACAAGTAATGAGAACCTGGACTCACTGGTCTTCCTCTCTGTCAATAGTTTTTCGAATATGAACCACCATTTGCAGGAGAATGCCAGGGGAAATCTGAGTTTGCTGATGGTAACAGGTGTATGGCTCGAAGGATTGTATTTGATGACCCAGGTATACAAAGAGCATCCAAATGATAAACTCAAGGAATTGATTGGTGATCAAAAGACAATTTTTACTATATTGTATCAGGGATTAAAATTGTATAATAACGATGATTATTTCAAAAAAATACTTGATGAATTCAAAAAAATAGATAAAATTTATAGTCAAGTAACAATCACTTATGAGAAAGTAAAGCCATCATATCAGTCTTCTCAGTCAGATATACCTGTGTATGAGCAGGAAGAGAGAAGTGTGATTAATATTACAGATCAGCAAATAAATGATCTTATCAATATAACAGAACAAGTCAGAAATAAATTAATAAATCTATAAAATGAAAAGAATTGCTTTTATAACAACATTATTAGCTGGGTTGTTGTTTATCCTTGCGCCAAACAAGGCACATGCCCAGTGTAAACAGCAAATGGTCTATGCCTGTGCAACAAAAGGCAAAAGTATCTATTTGCGTGATTTTAATACAAAACTCAGGTCATCAAAACCTCATGAAAGAAGTGCCAGGTGGACAGTAGTCCTTAATAAAGATGCTCATTATCGTTTTAATCTCTGTACTCCAGAAGGTTATGAAGATAAGGTGATAATGACATTGTACGATAGCCAGCACCCTGAAAAGACTAATCCCTATGGTTCGACATACGACCCAAAGACTGGTAAACACACAGATTCATTTGACTTTATTTGTAGAAAATCTGGAATGTATTATATATCTATACGTCTCAAAGAAGGAGTTAAAATCAAAAAGACCTGCGCTGTGGGAATTTTGTCGTTCGTAGGTAGCACACACTAGTTGATGATATTATAATGTTTTGTTTCAAAGGCCTTTACCCCGTCAGGGTAAAGGCCTTTTTTGTTTTTCATCCTAGTTTATTAACTTTGTTAGCCGTGTTAATAAAACTTTACAATGTTCTATGGGAGAAGATAGGCCTCTGGAAAATAATGTGAATAGTCAGTCACAAGAACAGTCTGAACTTAATCATGGCCAGGTACATTTTAATGGCGATGAAAATGGTAAAATTGTTTCTGTTTCAGGTCTTTATGAAAACTGGTTCCTTGATTATGCTTCTTATGTAATATTGGAGCGTGCTGTACCACACATCAAGGATGGACTTAAACCTGTGCAGAGGCGTATCCTGCATGCTATGTACCGCCTTGAGGATGGTCGTTACAATAAAGTGGCCAATATTATTGGTTATACCATGCAATACCATCCACATGGTGATGCTTCTATTTACGAAGCTATTGTACAGCTCGGACAAAAAGGCTTGTTGATTGACACACAGGGTAACTGGGGTAATATCTATACTGGAGACTCGGCAGCAGCAGCACGTTATATAGAGGCGCGCCTGTCTAAATTTGCTCTGGATGTGCTATTTAGTCCTAAAGTCACAGAATGGAAGCTTTCCTACGATGGACGAAACAAAGAGCCTGTCCATCTGCCAGTTAAGTTTCCCCTGCTACTGGTGATGGGCGTGGAAGGTATTGCAGTAGGCCTGGCCTCAAAGATTCTACCACATAATTTTAATGAAGTAATCGATGCTTCTATAAAATACCTTAAAGGCCAGGACTTTGAGCTTTATCCTGATTTCCCAACCGGAGGAATGATTGATGTCTCCAGATACAATGAAGGCTTACGTGGTGGTAAGCTGCGCGTACGGGCTAGAATAATTAAGGAAGACAAACGTAAACTTGTTATCACAGATATACCGTTTGGAAAAACTACAACTTCCCTGATAGACTCGATTATCTCTGCTAATGAAAAGGGCAAGATCAAAATCAAAAAAATAGAAGACAAAACAGCAGACAAGGTCAGAATAGAGATTTTCCTTCATCCAGACTCTGATCTGGACAAGACCATTGATGCGCTATATGCTTTCACTGACTGTGAGATAGGCATTTCACCAAATGCCACTGTTATCGATGATGACAAGCCACGTTTTATGTCCGTAAAGGACATTTTGCGCCATTCTGTTGATAATACAGTGGACATACTGCGAAAAGAGCTTGAGATTAAATTGCATGAACTGCAGGAGGCATGGCATTTTGCTTCATTGGAGAAAATTTTTATCGAAAACCGCATATACCTCCAGATAGAAGACTGCGAGACATGGGAAGAAATTATCGACACTATTGACAAGGCTCTCGAACCATTCAAGTCCCGCCTCAGACGTGAAGTTACCTATGATGATATTGTCAAGCTGACAGAAATAAAGATTAAGAGGATATCCAAATACGACGCCAAAAGAGCTGACGAATACATAAGAGACATCGAGGAGAAAATAAAGGAGGTTAAATATAATCTCGACCATATTATAGACTTCACAATAGCTCATTTCAAACTCCTGAAAAAGAAATATGGAAAGAACTGGCCAAGACTTACAGAGATAAAGAATTTCGAAGAAATAGAGGCTACACACGTGGTGGCTGCTACACGTCGATTGTATGCCAATTTCAAAGATGGTTTTGCAGGATATGAGCTAAGGGATGGAGAGTTTATTGCCTCGTGCTCTGATATTGACAATATTCTGGTTGTTCGCAAAGATGGTACATATTTTATTACCAGGGTAGCACCAAAGTTTTATGTGGGCAAAAATGTCATTTACATCGGTGTGTTCAAAAAAGGTGATACTGCTACGGTGTATAATGTTGCATACCGTGATGGCGCCACAGGATATACTTATGTAAAAAGATTTAATATCACAGGTCTGACACGTGACAAGGAGTATAATCTGACCAAAGGTGCCGAACATTCCGGTATACTGTATTTCTCTGTGACCAAAGGCGAAGCAGAGATAGTGCAGGTTAAGCTAAAGCCAAAACCAAGGCTAAAGAAAAAGGTCTTTGAATTTGATTTTGGTCAATTGCCTGTGCGTAGTCGTAATGCCCAGGGTAATATCCTTACCAAACATGCTGTGCATAAGATTGTAATGAAGGAGAGAGGCGAACAAACTCTGGGAGTTAAACTGTGGTTTGATTGGCAGGTGATGCGTCTAAAAAATACAGAGACAGAGCATTACCTGGGGGAGTTTACAAACGATGACACAATCCTGGTTGTGACAAAACGTGGAACATACTATATGGCTCCTGCAGACCTGAGCCATCATTTTCCCGAGGATGTTAAAATCATTGAAAAATACGATCCCCACAAGGTTTATAATGTGGTTTATTATAACGCTGAACAAAAGGCCTTTTATCTCAAGCGTTTTGTCTTTGAGCCAGTGAGTAGTGAGACATCTTTCCTGTCTAATGGTGACTCATATCTGGTTGATATGCAGCCTGGTCAAAAGGTTATTATTACTTTTACATACCGTACAAAGGACCGTAAAACCAAAGAGCAGGTTATAGAGGCTGATGAGTTCCTCAAGGTTAAGTCTATTAGTGCGAGAGGTAAGAAGTTGACAGACAGTAAATTGCTTAGAGTTAATTTTGTTCAGGTCCAGCAGGATGAGCAAGTTGATGAGCAGCCAGAGGATAAATCTTTGTTTGACCAGGCTCAGGAAGACCAGAAGGAACAGTAGTAGTGTATTTCCTGTATATTATGTGTTAGATGTCCAAAAATGTGAAAAATGGAAGACATGTAAGGCTTTTTACTGCTGACTAGGTAGTATAAAAAGAAAATATTACTCCAAATAAGCCCCGTATGTAATTATTAGAAGGTTTTTGTATTAGAACATTTTTATTTTGTAATTGGACAATAATTAGCAGGGAGGTGGGGATTGTGAGTGTGCATGATGAGATTAACATATAACTTTTATTAGCTAGCTATTATATAAAGTGCTGTTTTGTGTGGTAACCTTGTTTTTAAGCAGTCAGAACCTCAACAATGTGGAATTAGGTATTTGATGTAAAAACATAGAGTTTTGTATAATTTTTTTAAATTTAGGCAAAAAATTAATACAATGAAGCGAATATTATCAATACTTTTAATGTTAAGCGTATTTATTACGCTAGGATGGAGCCAAAGGCTTGTTATTTTGCATACTAATGATATGCATTCCAAGCTAACAGGCTTTGGTCCTGAACTGGCTTACACGCCTTTGACAATAAATGATGACAAGACCGTAGGTGGTTTTGCACGTCTGGCCACAATAATTAAACAAGAAAAAGCCAAAAACCAGGATAAACTCCTTGTGCTTGATGCAGGTGATTTTTTGATGGGTACGATTTTTCAGGCATTAGAACCAGAGACAGGTTTTGAGCTTGATCTGATGAAAAAGATTGGATATGATTTCGTTACCCTGGGTAATCATGAGTTTGACTTTGGTACCCAGACTCTTGGAGACATTATTAATTCGGCTCTCAAGAATGGTCCGATCCCCCAGATAATAGCTTCATCGCTGGAGTTTTCCCCTCTGCCAGGTGATGATAAGCTGGAAGCTTTGTTTAAGGATGGGGTCATTAAGCCTTATGTTGTATTTGAAAAGAATGGACTGAAGATTGGTATTTTCGGGCTGTTGGGATACAATGCTGTGGATGATATCCGTTTTGCTGCACCACTGGAGTTTGAGGATATGGTCAAAGTGGCCAAGAAATATGTTAAAATCTTGCGTAAGCAAGAACATGTGGACATCATTATCCTGCTCTCACACAGTGGCTTTTATCCCGATGACAAAGGAGGCTATTATGGCGAGGATCTAGATCTGGCTAAGAAAGTGAAAGATATTGACATTATTATCAGTGGCCACACACATGTGATGGCTCCACAGTATATCAGAGTGGGAAAAACAATTATTGTACAGACAGGTGCCTATCTGCACAATGTAGGTCGACTGGAGTTTGATTACAAGGACGGTAAGGTTAATGTCATTGATTATCATCTAATCCATGTTGATGACAAGATTCCAGGAGATAAGCAAGTGTATGATTTGATTCTGGCACAGAAAAAACGTGTAGACAAAGAAATACTGTCACCACTGGGGCTGGAGTACAGTACGCCTGTAGGTGAAACAAGCTTTGACATCAGGCGTGGTGACCAGATTAAGCACATAGCAGGAGCTATGGGTAATTTGGCCAGCGATGCTGTGAAATATTATGTTGACAGGTTCGCAGGCGGTGTCGACGTTATTGTCACAGCCGAAGGTGTTATCCGCGAGAATATCCTCACAGGTCCAATTACACCAGCTGATGCTTTCCGTGTTATGTCTCTGGGTTTTGGCCAGAATGATTACATTGGTTATCCTCTAATGCGTATATATATGACAGGGCATGAGCTCAAGCAACTAATGGAGCTGGCTATTTTCTCAAACGAGCCTGGAACAGATAAATATTTGTACTTTGCCGGAGCTACTGTATATTACAATCCCAAAGGTGGATTTTTCAACAAGGTGCGCCGTATAGTGCTCAGCAATGGCACAGAGGTGGATATCTCGCGCAAGAGCAATAAACTTTATTCTGTTGTGACAGATAGCTATATTATGAGCTTTATTGGCAATCTGAAAAAGATGAGTTATGGAATGGTTAAGATCGTTCCTAAGGACAGCAAGGGTCAGCCTGTTGCAGACCTGATGAGTACCCGTCTGGACTTTGACCAGAGTAAGCCAGGTATACAGGAAGGCAAAGAATGGCTGGCACTCATCAGTTATATCAAGAGTTTCAAGGATACTGACGGGGATGGTCTGCCAGAAGTACCTGGTAAATATGCTAAATTTCATGATAATTTTATCCCGATAAGCGAGAAATAATACCAATGTTTTGTTTTGTTTCGACAGGTATTATCCATGAATAGGGATAGGATATATATGCTACTGTATTGACTGTTAGGTCGTTATCATTACGTAAGTATACGACAGCCACGCCTCAGGCGTGGCTGTCGTATATATGTTGTTTTGGCATGACTCCCTGTGA
Organism: Bacteroidales bacterium; assembly: GCA_027031265.1. GTDB lineage: Bacteria > Bacteroidota > Bacteroidia > Bacteroidales > S143-33 > S143-33. The sequence goes on from JALVRO010000225.1 coordinate 11,240, forward strand.
TTTACAGACCGATTAGAATAAAGCTGGCCCAGAAATAGGGATGGCTGAGCTTGCTGGTTATCATTTTGATCTTAGCCTTTTGAAGGGCCTTGCTATAGTGTGTTTTTGGTGTTAGCTGTGGATTGTTAGCCAAAAGGTTTGTATAGAATTGTGTCATTAGCTCTTTTGTAGGTTTGTCAGCTACCTTCCACAGGGAAATGATGAGGTTCTGTGCACCAGCATACATAAAAGCACGTGAGATACCCAGTACGCCTTCGCCTTTGGATATTTTACCCAGACCGGTCTCACACGCAGAGAGAGTAACGAGAGAGGCGTTTATGCCCAGGTTGTATATCTCATTGACATATAGGAAGCCATCGTCAGGAGCTGATTCTTTGGAGAA
>JALVRO010000226.1 GCA_027031265.1 Bacteroidales bacterium
CAGGATAGTCTTAGACTCCTCCATACGCAGGATACGGTCAGAGAGCTTCATGTCGCGGTTTTTTCAGTCTTTAGACAAATGTGGGGATAATTATTGTTTCTGACAAAATCATTAACCGCCAAAAACACAAGCCAGCACCAGGCCTACCAGTCATGACCATCTGGAGCTCCAGGAAGGAAAGCATAATCTTTAACACACTAAAACACAATCAAATACAAACTCCGGATTAATAATACCATTTACAAAATGTATTTGACCTAAAAAAAACTTTGTGAGACTTTGCGACCTGCTTTGGGTAACTTTGTGATTAGAACAATTTATATTAATAGTAGGTATAACAAATTCTACACCTCCGGTAGCCCCGGCGCCTGGCCTCCTGCTCGCTGACCTTCACTATCGTATGCCTACAGCGGCTCAGACCTTTACAATTTGGATTACTATGATAAGCATAAGCATTGGGGCTCAAACAAATATAAACCTTTGGGCTGGGACTGGGCGAGGCATAATAAGCATAATGGTTCTGAGGTCTGGCTGTGCGGCTCGAATATGCTTCCCCATGCCTTGGCCTCACCTGTGTAAAATAACGTAAATAAATAAATCCTTCTTTGTCCCCTGTCCTGGCATAAGCCCAATCATCATACCGGGCCAATACCTCCACATGCTGGCCATAGGATAAATGTTTTACCACGATAGAGGAGAAAGAGGCCTTCTCATAAAGATTAGCACCGTCATAACGCAGTACTTTATACAGCTGGGGCTGTGCCACTGCCTGCCCCAGGGATAGCATTATTAGCAAAAAAGAAAAAAGAATTGCTTTTGATTGTTGACCCATAACACAAAGTGTTTACACCGGTATGCTTTTAGTAATTATATTATTTTGCAAGCTCATAATACTAAACCGTTATCAAGAATACTAAAAACATTTAGTATAATGCTGAAAACTATATTATTAAGAAAATTTATTTTCTGCTACAAGATAGCTATTCGGTCTAAAAGTTTTTTATAACGGATTAGTTTATTTTTTCTGACAATCAGGATTTGGTATAAGGTCCATGCCACACACAGGGCATTTGCCGGGTTTGTCTGACCCACTACCAGGACAATGATTAGGACAGATATAAGGAGCTGTATAATCATAATCTGTGACTGCAGTGTTATACTCCTGTCCATTATATTCAGGCATTGTATCGTGCTCGTCAACAAGAGTGCTATCTGCTCCCTTTTCTGTTACCTCGGTCTGTTGTCTGGTCTGTGACTCTTTAGCACCAGTCTTGTGATGTTTATGGCAAGCACTAAATATCACCAATAGAATTATGAGATAAATTAGCTTTTTCATTTGCACATTTCTTTTTTTAATTTCACTGCAAAGTTAAAAATTTAACCTTATTACAGATGAAAAACTTACTCACCATTCTGTCATTCATAATTTTAAGCCTATCGACAAGCATTGCACAGAGCCAGGTCAAATTAATTGTAGGCATAGTAGTAGAACAAATGCGATTTGATTTCCTCACGCGCTACTGGGATAAATACTCTGATAATGGCTTCAAACGGCTATTCCGTGAAGGGACAGTCTTTTACAACGCAGGATATGATTACCTCAATATTAACTCTGCCACATCATATACCAATATTGCCACAGGCACACATCCATACATTCATGGCATCATTGGCAGCCAGTGGTACGACCGTGTTCATGGCAATGTGGTCAACTGTGTATATGATCCTGAGACAATAACCATTGGAACCAAACAAATGCAAACTGCAGGCAGCCCCAGAAAGATTAAGGCATACTCTTTCTCTGACCAGCTATCACTGACCACACTTGGACAATCACAAATAGTGGTAATAGCTCCCCAGATGGAAGCAGCAATTCTGAGCGGAGGACACTTTGCCGATTATGTGCTATGGTTCGACGACAGGTCAGGCAAATGGATAACCAGCTCGTATTACACACAGTCCACAATGGATCTTCCCCGGTGGGTTAAGGATTTCAACAATCTTCGCCTTCCTGCTACCTATCTCAAGAACACCTGGACGACCAGCCTTCCCATTGATCTATACACAGAGAGCTTGCCCGACGCTACAATTACGGAGAAAGGCATCGGAGGACAGACCACATTCCCTTATAACCTATCAGTGCTCAGAGCCAGAGTGCAGAACCACTATGACCTGCTACGGCACACACCATTTTTTAATACTTTCACAAAGGATCTGGCTCTAAACGCCATTATTAACCTGGATATGGGTAAAGACAACATTCCAGACTATCTACTCATTAGCTTTCAGGCAAATAGCTATATTAGCAAAATCTTTGGCATAAGGTCAGTAGAAATAGAAGATGCTTATCTCAAGCTAGACAAAGACATCTCACACCTTCTCAGGACATTAGACGACCTGGTAGGCAAGGGCAATTACATTGTTTTCATCACCTCTGACCGTGGCGCTTGCGACAACCCAAACATGCTCAAAAACCTTGGTCAGGAGGTCTATTACTTCCAGACCAGAGCCAACCAGGTTTTACTTGACGCATACCTGCGAGCTATTTACCGGCAGACCGGACTTGTTGACAGAATTCTTGATAATCAGATTTACCTTAATCAACGATGGATAGACCGTAGCCGAAAAGATCCCCTTGAAATACAACGTCTCGCAGCTGACTTTTTCATGCAAATAAAATCAGTACAGGTCGCCGTGCCAACGCAATTACTGATGAGCAATAGCTTTTCGTCTGATCTACTTTACTATGCATATCATAGTTATTATCCAGGACGCAGCGGTGATATTATTTTTACCCTTTCATCAAACTCGTTCCTGGAGACGCAAGATGGTTTCCTACCTTCTTTTTCGGAATGCTACTGCCATAATAACGATAATAACCATCTGCCGCTAATCTTCTTCGGCGGACAGATACCACACCGAGACGTTTACCGTAATGTTGACATAACAAGCATTGCACCAACGCTAAGCGCCCTGCTCAGAATCCAGCTGCCACAGAACGCCACTGCCCCTGTGCTGGACGAGGTGCTGCGAGCACACCGATGAGAAGCAAGGCGGTGATGTTGGTGGGCTTTGGGTTAAAAAATTTTCGCCACAGGTTACACAGATTGTTGCGGATTTAAGTTGCTTTTCTGTGTTTCATCTGTGTTAATCGGTGTCCATCGGTGTTTAAAAAACTTTGTGGGCTTTGCAGTCTCTGAAAAGGTTAATATCTTTTCCGCACGTATCTGAGGGCAAGGAAAATTATTAGCACCAGAAGCAAAGGCACAACTAGATTGACAACCTGCCACAGGGTGTAATGTGAAGTGACTTTTTTCTGGTCAAGCACACGTAACTTAAACTGGCGGCCGCGGAGCTTCATCAGACCCTCATCACCGCATAGGTAATTAACAGCATTGACCAAAAACTCTTTATTACCCGGGAAAGTCATTCCAGAATAACGGTCAAAGCCCAGAGGCATGACCTTACCCTGTGAGGTCACCTCATTGCGTACAATATCCCCATCAGCTACAACGATCATCCTGGTTGGCTTGCTAATCTTCAGCATCTTTTCCCCCCGTGGCAACAGATCCCGCACAATCCTGCCGCTAAAAAGTGAATGAAACTGCCCCTCGAGCAACACGGCCACTGGGACATTACTCTTGTTAAAGAGCCGCTTATTAGGCTCCAGGTTAACTTCTGATAGCAAAATCTCATAAGGAAAATTGACCTTTATCACCCGTGTGTATGGTGATGTTGTAAGAAGCACTGTCCGCTTCAGTCCCGGGCGCTCGCCAATAGTGTCTATTGAGCTAACAAACACGGTGTGGATAAAATCTATATACTTGTTAATCACATGATTATTATGAGACACAAGGATTGGGAAATACAGCCACCGGAACGACTGGTATTGTTCCTGGCCATTAGGTCCCTGTGCAACAAGCTTTATCTGTGAGCAGTACAG
>JALVRO010000227.1 GCA_027031265.1 Bacteroidales bacterium
GATGAGCAGGAAAAGGTTGGTGAGATTTGCGTCAGGGGTGAAAACGTAATGCTTGGTTATTACAAGAATGAACAGGCCACACGGCAGGCAATAGACGAAGAGGGTTGGCTCCATACAGGAGACCTGGGGTATATTGATGAGGATAATTTTGTATTTATACGGGGCAGGGCAAAGAGTCTTTTGCTTGGCCCTTCGGGCGAGAATATCTTTCCTGAGGAAATAGAATATCTTTATCAGAATAAGCCTTATGTTGGGGAAATCCTGGTTGTAATGCGCGAAGGATTTAAACTTGTGGCAATGATTTATCCTGATTTTGAACAGATGGAAAAGGATGGTGTGTCTGTCGAGCAGGTGGGCGAGCTGTTTGAGCAGTATCGCAGGGAGATTAATGAGCTCTTGCCACGCTTCAAGCAGGTTCACAAGATTGAAATTCGTGACACGGAGTTTGAGAAGACGCCAAAGCGCAATATTCGCCGGTTCCTTTATCAATAGAGGGGTGTATATAAACGAAAGGGGCTGCCCTAATGGGCAGCATCTTTTGTCATGTGTGCCAAAGATTAGTAAGTCTTGGTCATATCGCTGGGCACAACGATAATATAGTTTGCTTTGTTTTTGTACTGGTCGTCTAATTTATTGGTATTATCCTGTTCTACTGTGGTGATTGTCACGATTTTAGCCTGAGGTTCAAGAGATTTCAGATACCAGACAATACCCTGAAAATCATCGCTGTGGTATGAGCCATTGTAGTGTATAAATTGATAGCCTTTTTTATAATTCCTGGAGATAAAGTAAGCCATAGTTGCATCTTTGATAGCCTGGGCTTTTGCTATGTTTGGGTTAGCAGTCATACCCATGTGTACCATTCCCTGGAGCATGTTTTTATAACATTTAAGCTCTGGGTCATATTTGATAGGTAGTGGAGCAATGTATTGTTTTGCCTGGTCTGAGAGTTTTTCCAGGGCTTCAAAGCCTTTGCGGTAAACCAGATTAGCATAACGGCGGGGGATATTTGTGGCTACAAAACGGAGATCGTGTTCTCTGGCAAAAACCAGTAATGGCTGGTAATCAGTAGAATAATTTGGCCAGACACGTGCTTCATTTTTAACATCCTTTTCTCTGATTATGCCTGAGAGATATTCGTCAAGAATGAGTTGCACGTCAGCCTCAAACATTTCGGCTCCCAGTATGAGTTTGGGATTCTGTGCATATAGGGATTTTGTTATTTCCAGCTCCATCCAGTGTGCAATGGGGTTGTTGTGGAGTTCTCCGTAGAAAACAAAGTCTGCTTTCTCCAGCCCCGAGAGCATCTGTTTGTAAGTCAATGGGTTACCATTCTGGTCAAAAATTCTGTAAGCAGGTCTGTCCTGCGCAAATGACACAGCCGTTAGGGCTATAAATAATAACGTGATTAGTCTTTTCATTGGTCAAAATTTTGTAATTTTACCTTACTAATTTAAAAAATTAAATTGATGGACTTACAAGAAATCAAAAGTAGTCTGCACAAGAGTGAGAATTATTTGATTAAGGGACGCCTGAAAAATGCTATTAGGATACAGAAACATCTTGCAGTCGAGGTAAATACAAATTTCCTTCTCGAAAAAATAAATTTTCAGCTTGAGTCATATAATTATTTGCTGGAATATTTCCAGAAGGGTGTGGATGATCCAAAACGCAGGGAGCTATTCGAGGATATAAGGCTGAATTTGTTTGCTGTTAATGATCTGACCTGGAGAGAAATTGCCCGCAATTATCAGCCTTATCGTCGATATATTGATTTTTATAATGATCTGAGCCTTGAGTTTGATTTTCAGAGGATTATAGAAAAAAAGAAACAGTATTTCCCCGAGTTAGACATTGATTATGATCCTCTCAGTCAAGCTGTACTGGAGGATTTTTTTGTTAATATCTGGTTGTATCCGGATTTGACACAGGATGATTACCAGAAGTTTAAGGATTTCTTGGAATCAGACGCACATTGGGTACATAAGTCATTGGCTATAAGTGCTTTGACTTTAAGTTTGCTTTATTTCTTTTGTCCCCGTAAGATAATGTTGCTTTTTGATGCTATTCTGGTGAAGCAGGAGCAAGTGTGGGAGCGTGCTTTTGTTGGTTTGATATTAGTCCTTAGCCTGTATGACCGTAGAATTGTGTTTTATCCAGAGATAGCCAGTAGGGTCAAGACCTTACCAGAGATTGAGGGTTTTGGTAATATTTTCAGAACAATAATAATACAGCTGTTGCGTAGTGGTGTGGAGACCCAGATTTTACAGGAGCGATTCGAAAAAGAGATTCTGCCAGAGATGGAGCGTCTATCTCCCAGGCTCTCCGAAAAACTAGACCTGGATAGCCTGATGTCTGAGGATATGTTTGACGAGGAGAACCCTGATTGGGCAAAGCTCATACCAGAAGAAGAGGATTTCTTTAATAAGATGAGTGAGTTTTCAATGCTTCAGATGGAGGGAGCTGATGTGTTGCATTCTGCTTTTTCGAAGATGAAGAATTTCCCATTTTTTATGAAGATAAGTAATTGGTTTTTACCATTTTATGCTGGGAATAAAGATGTTATTAATATGCTCGAGGATATTGGCATGGATGGGGAGGAAGCACAAACATTTGTCCAGGTTCTTAGCCACGCTAAATATATGTGTAATTCTGATAAATATTCTTTCTGCTATCAAATGGAGTTTTTACCAGAGTTTCAGAGGAAGACAACTGTTGAGCTATTCAAGATGGAGGCTAATGCAGCAAAGGATGTTATGGATACAGAGCAGATGAGCGATCCAATGGGTAACAGCCGTCAGATAATTATTCAATATGTGCAGGATTTGTACCGCTTTTTTAAACTCTATCCTTATAGGGGTGAAATACCTGATGCGTTTGGAGAAAATCTGCAATTTCATAAAAGACAGTTTTTCACGTGGCTCTCTGATAGACCTTTGTATCTCGAGATTGGAGATTTTTATTTTGGCCGTAAACTTTATGCCCAGGCACTGGATGTTTACACTACCATAGAAGACTATGAGAATGATCCCCAATTGCTGGAGAAGATTGGATTTATTCACCAGAAGAAAAAAGATTATGCTCAGGCCCTGACTTTTTATAAAAAAGCTGAACTTTTCGAAGCAAACAAAAAGTGGTTAATCAAGAAGATAGCTTTCTGCTCTATGAAAACAGGGGACTTTGACCAGGCTCTGTTTTATTACAATACTTTACTTGACCAGGATCCTGGGGATCAGAAAATTATACTCAATATTGCCAACTGTTATCTGAACAAGGGTGACTATGACCAGGCATTGCAGTATTATTACAAAGTCGATTATTATTCACCGGATAATCCTAAGGTACTCAGGCCAATAGCGTGGATAAACTTCCGACAGAAGAATCTGGGGAAAGCAAAAAAATATTATGACCGGATAATTGAGACCTCTCCTCGTCCTGCTGATTTTGTTCTGGCTGGTCATGTTTATTGGTTGCTCGGACAGAGGGAGCAGGCAATAAAGCTATACAGGCAGGGTTATAGCCAGTATGAACACAAAGACCAGTTTGAAAAAATATTTTTCGAAGACAGCGAAATCTTGTTATCTTCTGGTCTGACTGGCTTTGAGGTTGATCTAATTTTCGAGTCAGTAGTTGAATAGTGTTAAAATATTGATAATGAGACGTTTTGTTGGGATAAAACCTTTTGACTATAGCCGCAGAGAGTTTTTCTTCGGGCGGGAAACTGATGTGCAGCGCCTTGAATGGGAGGTGGTCAATAACAGGGTTGTTGTACTTCATGGCATAGATGGTGCTGGCAAAACCTCCCTTATACTGGCGGGCCTCAGTCATGTCCTTGAGCAAAAGGGCAATTTTCATCTTGTTTATTCTTCTTTGCAGACAGTCTCTGCTAACGGGCTGATTGATTCTATTCGCAAAGAGATATTACCTGATCCAAGCATTGTGACATATCTGGACAAGGTTGCACAGGATAATGGAAGCCTGTGGTTTGCTCTGAAAAAATGGCAGGCGCACAATACAGACCGCTCATTGGTCATTGTGGTTGATGAACCCGGTCAATTGCTATCAGACCCAAAACAGGTTAAGTCTTTTCTTACACAGGTGTCTGAGGCGCTTTATTCACAGGTACCACTGAATATAAAGAACCAGATAGACACAGCCCTTGAAAGTAATCCTGGCCTGCTCACAGACGAAGGATACAGGATGTTGTATTCTGACGTGAAGGTTAGCTTTCTTTTTGTTCTAGAGTCTGGCCAACTCTCAGCTTTGCTTATGAACAAAGGCCTTCTCAGTGGACTGGGAGAGAGTGTACTGGAGCTAGAGCCTCTTTCCCCACAGCAGGCTAAGGGTGTGCTGGTCAAAACATGCACACTGGAGCACAGTAAGCTGCAGACATCGCCTTTTACATTGGATCAGCAGGTGGTTGGGAATATTATTGACTTTTTGCAAGGATTGTGTGATGGGCATATCCTGCCTGCACATCTGCAATTAATAGGTGTGGGACTGGAAAAATTGTCTGACCGTCACAAGCGTATTACCCTCGAGCACATTGGAGAGGTTAAGGATTTGTTCCTGGACTTTTACCTGTCTGTTTTTCATGGTCTTGATGAAGCAGATATGCTCAACCTCCGTCGTCTTGTGGAGGATGATATGGTCTTTGGGCCGGAGAGACGGCTCATTCCTGTCTTTGAGCAGACAGCAATGAGCCGTTACCAGTTGCAGGAAAAACACATTGACCTGCTCATTAGTTCTGGAATTATTAAGCGTCAGCAAAGCACAGATGGCCACAGTTACCTGGTTTTGTCGAGTAAAGCCCTGATTGATTTGATATTACTTGCTCGTGACCAGCGTTTGCAATATGAACTTTACCTCGAGCAGGAGCTAAAGAAAAAACGTGAGCTCGAGAAACTGGCCACACAGCAGCAGCGCCGTTATCAAATTTCACGCAGGTGGTTGGCTATTACAATGTCCTTGTTGCTACTGGTCACAGTGCTTACTATGTTTTTATTTTTGCAGCGGAAGAGGGCAATTCGCAATCAAAACCTGGCCCGCAGCTCTCTTTATTCTGTGCTTGCCTTCCAGAATTTAGATAGGGATCCGACACATGCTATACGTCTTGCCCAGAAAGCATTTAATATAATGCCTGACAATCCATGGGCATGGTCAGCGTTGTTGTCAGCCTTTTATCGCACAGGGCTGTTTTACCAGACACCAGACACACTTGATTTTCCTTATACATGGGCCAGGGTAGATCCCACAACGTCCAGGGTGTTAGCAATTTACACCGCGCAGCAAAAGAGTATTGTTTACCTTTATAAAAAGCCTATTTTCAGACAGATAGATAACAGGGCTGTACAGAATTTTGCTTTGTTTCTCCCTGATAGTGGTTTTGTCACCGGTGGGTGGGATAGCACATTGCATTTTTATAATCCAGACGGGACAAAAACAAATGACTTAAAACTGGGTGGAATCATCTGGTCTGCTGCCCTTTCGACCGGTAAAAGGTTGGCTGTAGGCCTGAGCACAGGCCAGATTGTGGTTCTGGATTCTAATTATACTGTATACAAGACTATTACTGCGGGTAAGTATGATATCTGGTCCCTGGCTTTCTCTAGGACCGGGCTGCTGGCTGCCAGTTCACAGGATAATGTGATAAAGATTTTTGATAAGGATTTTCGTCTTATTAGACAAATACCTGTGTACAAGACCTTTGATTACCAGTATTTTTATATTGCGCCGCTGGGCTTTTCGTCTGATGGACAGTATATTGCAGCTGCTTTGAATGATTTTGCTAATGATTATTATGTGGTGCGAGTGTGGACTATTGATGGACATGAGCTTGTAAATACACGTATGGCTGGGCAATGGATTAATGACATGCGTTTTTTGCCTGATAAAGATGTGATAATTACAGCAAGTAAAGATGGTGAAATACGTTGGTTTGATATTAAAACCGGCCAGGTCAAACGTTTTCTTGGACATAGCCAGAGTGTTTTGTCAACAGCTTATTCTCCACAGGCCAGGGAGCTTGTAAGTATATCAATGGATAGAACTGTCAGAAAATGGAAAATTAAGCCATACCCGGGTGAGCAGCTGAGCAGGTTGTCTGGCTACAGCGGTTTTGCTTTTTCAGGGGATGGTGCCAGTATCTGCGTGTGGAATGGACAGGGTGCCGAAGCATTTGATCTGACTTTAAATAGTCTCGGCAGGTTTGCCCCATCCCATGGGCAAGTGCTCAGTGTCAGGTCTACGGACAGGGGGTTCATGATTTTTACCTCGGATAATCAAATATTCTTGTGGGATCCTCTTGAGGGGAAAACTCATTCATACAGCCTGGGATTCCAGCCTGTGGATGCTCTTTTGGCTGATACTACGTTGATAATTAGCCAGAGCAGATCAGTACTGGTACCACGTAGCCGGTTGTTTCGCAAGGCTAAGACCCTGAAATTTGAGGATCAAGTCCTGTCTTTGAACCTTGTTGGTAATAAATTGTGTGTGGCTACTGTGAATGGAATAAGTGTTTATAATGGTCACAGACTCAGGGGTTTATTTGTTGGCCAGGGTGTAAGAAAGGCAATCTTTGGCCAGAAATACATTTATGTGCTAACAGCTTCGGGTAATCTAAATATTTTCGACTATCATTTCAGACTTGTCAGGACACTGGCTTTTCCCATGCCTGTGCTGGATCTGGATGTTTCACACGATGAGCGTCTAATACTACTGGGACACAATGCAGAACTGATGCTAATCACACCAGAGGGAAATAAGATTTATGAATATTCCACAACTGCCCAGGTACAGATGTTTGCTTTTAATCCAAATAGCAAGTTTTTCGTGGTACTGGTGTTTGATGGGAAAACCACTTATCTCAAGCATTGGGTATGCTCTCCACATGAAGTAGTAAATTACATTGACAATATTCATTACTTTGGACATCTGGCCCAGTTTATTCCAGAGCGAGCTATGGAACCGGGCGAATAATTTTGTCAAAAAATATAAGACACTTTTCTAGTATTTTATTAAATTTATAGAAAAATAACACACACCGGTCATGAAGGTAAAAGTCGTTCAACTAGAGCAGCTAGAGCTCCGCTGCTCCAACTGTGGTTCTACCCTGCGTTATAGCCCTGGTGATAAGTCTGTTGTATGTCCCAACTGTGGTACTGTCAATGAGATAACACACACAGACGAGAGCCTGGATAAGGCATGGGAAGAGAAAGACCTGCTCAAGGAACTACAGCGTCTAAAGTCAACTAATCTAGAAGCCCAGGACAAGCAAGTTATTAAATGTGCTGCATGTGGTGCAGAGGTAGAGTTTAACAGGCCTATTATCTCGGCTGAATGTCCTTACTGTGGCAGTCCTATTATTTTATCTCCAGAGCAGATTCCAAGACCTATAAAACCACAGGGTATTGTGCCTTTTGCTATTACAAAGGAAGAGGCTGCTGAGCGCTACAGCCATTGGGCTAGAAAAAAATGGTTTGCGCCAAACAAGTTCCGTCATTATGCAAGTGCACCACGCAATCTGGCTGCTATGTATATGCCTTACTGGACTTACGATGCTACCACAATAACACAGTACAGGGGCCAGCGCGGTGATTATTACTATGTCACAGAAACATATTATGAGAACGGCGAACAGAAAACAAGGGAACGCCTTGAAATACGCTGGACTCCTGCTAGGGGTACTGTACGGGTAGATTTTGACGATGTCCTGGTGCCAGCCACAAGAAATGTCTCGTATTTCCCCTCTGCCGAAAGCTTTGACCTGCAAGAGATGAAACCCTACGATGCCCGCCTGCTTTCTGGTTTTTATTCCGAAGCATATACAATTGATCTGGATCAAGGTTTTGAATATGCCAAAGAGCTCATGGATCCAGTTATTATATCCGAAATCCGTCGAGATATTGGAGGAGATGAACAAAGAATTAACTGGTACAATACTCGTTACCAGGATCTTACTTACAAGCATATCCTTTTGCCTGTTTACCACAGTGCATACAAATACAAGCACAAGGAATATCCATTTGTCATAAATGGCCAGACAGGCAAGGTCAATGGTAAATATCCTGTTAGCTTCTGGAAAGTACTCTGGACAATCCTTATTGTGCTGCTCATAGCTTTGCTGGTATACGTGGGAATAGAATATAACTTTGACTTTGTACAATTCTGGCATGATGTGTTTGGGCAGATGCTGCCTCCAGAGCCGCTGGGTGATTTTGTCAGGGAAGTTGTGTGAGAAGTGGTTGTTTGAGTGTCTTTGATAAGTAAAGAAAATCGTAATGGAATTCAGGTAAAATGTTTTTTTTACAGATGTAATTATGTCTTTGTGGGGAAATTTCTTTATTAACGAAGATTCAGCAATAGACGTGTTAATATTCCTAAGAGAGTTTGAAAAATGAGAATTGATGTTGGCGAATCTTAGATTTAAAAAAGTTATTATTCCCAAGCATGTAGTGCGTTAAAGTTGATCATGTTGATAGTAAGTATTTGGTTGTTAAATGGTTATGTAATTCATTGAACGGGTTGTCATTATAATTGTGGGTAATTAATACGTATATCAGTAGAGCTAATTTCGACATTGTTTTCCTTGTAATCTGGGTGTTTTGGTAGATTGGATTAGGATTTGAGTTTTAGCTTTTTTTACTTTATTTTGCTGTTTGGTTAATGAGATGAATTCCGCAAGAAGATAAATTTATGGTAGAATGCAATTAATGACCTTGGAGAGGTCCATAATTCGGGGAAGCCTGTATAAAAACCCAGAGTGGAGGAAAATATGTAATAAACTGGGATATATGCGCAAAGGCAAAGGTATTTAAATTAAAAGAGAAGCTATATGAGAATTGATAAAGATTTAAAAAACAGAAAACAAGAGCTGTTAAATTATTTTAGGAACAGAGCACAAGAGTATGCAAGGGAAATAACAATAAGATACGGAGTAAGTGAATTCAAGAGGAGAGCGAGCGAAATGAACAAAGCCGTTAAAACAATAAGAGAAAATTTTCTAAATATTTTATTTCAAAAAGCCCAAAGAGAGCATTGGAATAACAATGAAATTTTAGAGTGTATTCTGTTGGTATACTATGTAAGTTATATTATTATGTTGGAATTCCGTAATAAAATGTGGCTCTATGAGTACATGACCTTTTCAAGAAGGATAGGTGAGTTTTGGGAACCTTTTTGTAAATTACCGTTTCAGTATCCTATAAATAATATTGAGTTATTTACACCACCTACTTTTGAAGAGGTGAAGAAAAAACTAACTAGAGAAATAGAAGAACATATAGAGAGTTTACCACTTAATGGAGGACAAAAAAATGAGTTGATAAAATATTATAATAAAGTTTGGAGCCTGGTAACTTCTGGAGATATAAAATTAGAATTAGACCTGCATTTTATTTATGAAGGAGACAAGTTTGTTGTGGATTTAAAAAGTGGCTTTCATTCTAATGAAAAAGGAAACACCAACCGTTTGTTATTGGTAGGCGCAATTTATAAAAACCTTGAAGAAAATTATAAAATGCAGATATTTGTTAGGTCAGAAGAAGATGAAAATAATCATTATTTACAAACCCTGAAGAATTCTGGAGTTTGGGAAGTTTTTTGTGGTAATAGGGCATACGATAAAATTAGGGAATATTCTGGATATGATATCAAGAAATGGATTGACGGGAATGTTGATTGGGAAAATGATATTAGTTCAGAATTTTATTCTTTTCTGCAATCTCAAGATTTGCTAAAATATTTAATGTGGTAAAATATGAAAGCCGTATACCAGCCCTATTATACAAAATCAGAGTCTATTGTTAAGTATATGATAGATATGTTAGATGTCAAAAATGGAATGAGAATATTAGAGCCATGTGCAGGGGACGGAGTTTTTGTTGATGCATTAAATAGTAAAAATCTAAATTTATCAATAGATATTTTCGAATTAGACCCCGTTGCAATAAAAATTCTCAGAAATAAATATGCTGCTTTCCCGAATTTATCCATACATAGTGGCGACACTTTAACTGATCATAGGCTATCATCTTATGCAAAAGTAGGGGGAGTATATGACAGAATAATAGCCAATCCTCCTTATGGTGCATGGCTTGATTATGAAAAACGGAAAAAACTAAAAAAACTATACCCAGATTTATATGTCAAGGAATCATATACACTTTTTCTTTATAGAGCTATTCAGCTCTTAAAATATAATGGTAAATTAGTATTTATTATTCCAGATACTTTTTTGAATCTTCACATGCACACAAAATTGAGAAAGTATCTCCTTACACACACCAAAATTGTTGAAATATTAATTTTCCCATCTTCATTTTTCCCTAATGTTAGTTTCGGATATGCAAGACTATCTATAATCACTTTGGAAAAATATGTGAATAAAACAGCATGTTTATCTAATAAGTTTCATGTTATTCTTGGGTTTAAGAATGTAGATGATATAGGTAAGATGCAAAAAGCAGGACCTCCGTATTTAAAAACCTATAATTTCAAACAAAAAGATGTTTATTCTAATTTGGACCATGCACTTTTTATTAGCGATGATCAAAACATTATGAACCTTATAAATAATTCAAAGAAGAGAATCGGAGATATTGCTAGTTGTGTTACCGGAATTTATACTGGATACGACAAAAAGTATCTTCGTGTAATATCACATAATTTTGCTAATAGCAAAAGATTCTTGTTGCTTAATCCTGATAAAATTTGCACTAATTATCTTAACAATAATAATTTATTAGATGGTTTAGATGGTAAAGCAACATTCATACCCGTAGTTAAAGGTGCAGGGAAAGAACGTTATATTAAAGAAAGTAAGTGGTACATTGACTGGAGTAGTGAAGCTGTAATGCATTACAAGAAAGATAAAAAAGCACGTTTTCAAAACTCACATTATTATTTCAGGGACGGGATTGGTGTTTCAATGGTTAAAAGTAATGGCTTAAAAGCTTTTTTATTAGAAAAGAGGATATTTGATCAGTCTGTCGTAGGTGTCTTCCCTTTAAATCAAGAGTTGAAGTACTATTTGCTAGCATTATTTAACAGTCCAACAACTGCTAAAATAATGAATGTCATAAATCCAACAGCAAATAATTCAGCTAACTATATAAAGAAAATTCCTTTCATTGAACCTGATAGCTCTACTCTACAATATATTAATGAAAGAGTTAATTTAATCATTAATAAGATTCTAAGTGGCGACACGAATATTACAAATATAGAAGATGAGCTTCATAAAGCTATCAGAGATATATACGGATTCTAAAATAAGCGTTATATTGCTAAACAACTGATATATTACTATGTTTCGCTTTGACAATATCTGCTCTCCTCTCTTCATACCTTTTCTGCCAATTAGCACAGATAACCTGATAGAGCCTATAAGCTAATTTTGTATAGGTAGTGTTTCATTTTGTGTGTATGGAGCCTGCATAATCTAAGTTATTAATTTTTGTTCATATTCCCAAATTGTGATAATTTTTTATTAAACCGTAACATCTTACTTTATACCCAATAATTTTTATTAAAATTTATTAAACTATTTGGAAGTCAACGGAAAATATATTTGTTTTGTTATTGTCTAAATACACAATAAATC
>JALVRO010000228.1 GCA_027031265.1 Bacteroidales bacterium
TGTGATCTTGAGTGGGACAAAGATCTTCTTAATTTACTGCACATCCCGGACAATATATTGCCTCAAGTACTTGATTCCAGCGGCATTGTAGGTTATTCGGATAAGAAATTTTTTGACACAGAAATACCAATTGCTGGGATAGCTGGAGACCAGCAAGCTGCTTTATTTGGACAGGCATGCTTTGAACCTGGCATGGCCAAAAACACTTATGGCACAGGATGCTTTATTCTTTTGAACACAGGTGAAAAAATTTACCAGTCCAATAACGGACTAATCTCCACAATAGCTTATGGTCTGGATGGCAAAGTAAAGTATGCTCTCGAAGGTAGTGTTTTTATTGCTGGTGCTGCTATAAAGTGGTTGAGGGATGGCCTGGGCATTATTAAATCAGCCACAGAGACGGAGGCAATGGCAATGAGTATACCATCGTCGCAGGGCGTTTACTTTGTTCCAGCTTTCTCTGGACTGGGCGCACCGTATTGGGATATGTATGCACGTGGCGCCATAGTTGGCCTGACACAAGGGGTAAACCGCAACCATATAGTACGTGCTACACTCGAGAGTCTGGCTTACCAGACACGTGATGTATTCGAAGCCATGGAGCAAGACTCTGGTCTCAAGCTTAGGACTCTTTATGTAGATGGTGGTGCTTCGGCTAATAATTTCCTATTGCAATTCCAGGCTGACATCCTTGGTGTGGATGTGTACCGTCCTGCTAATGTAGAAACAACAGCTATGGGTGCTGCGCTGTTGGCAGCCCTGGCTACAGATTTTGTTACAATGAAACAAATACCTGAGCTAAAGTCAATTGAAAGAATTTTTAAACCACAGATAACACTGCAGCAGAGGGAAGAACTGTATAATGGTTGGAAAAAGGCCATAAAAATGGTACGTTTGCGCTAAGAATTGAACAATTTTTGATTAGAATCATTAAATACGTACACACAGAAAATGCTCGATAAATTTAAAACATTCTTAATCAAAAATTTAGAGCTTAGAGAAAAGGAAGTTGAGATATTCGTTTTGTTGTTCTTGCACAGTTTCTTTATTGGTTGGTTTGTTGCATTCTATTTTGTTTCTGCAAACTCTGTGTTCATCGTCAATTATGGCAGTCAACAACTTCCTTATGCTTACATTCTAGCAGGAATTTTTGGTTATCTGACAAGCACAGTTTATTCATTAGCACAGAAATATGTCAACAGCAAGGCACTATTTCTGGGAGCCTTGCTGTTCATGTTTTTCATCAGTCTTATCGGGCCATTGGGTCTTCATTTTGTTTCAGAAAAATACCTGAGCATCTTTGTGTTTATATGGGCATGGCCATTTATCTCGCTCTCATCAATCGAACTGGGTGGACTGGCTATTCGTTTCTTAAACCTGGCACAGGTCAAGCGTTTATATGGACTCTTTAACATGGGCGGTGTGCTGGCTGCGATCTTGAGTTATTTCGCCATACCGTTCCTGAAAAAAGCTGTGCCTCATATTTATGACCTGCTTTACATTGGAGCCGGCGCATTGATATTTGCGATAATCATTCTTTTCTGGATTTACAAAGTGTCAGGTGAGCAGGAGGATATTAAGATTTCTGTCAAGCAAAAGCAGCAAAAGCCTAAGATTAGTTTTATCTCTTTGCTGAAAGAGAAATATTTTATATGGATTTTTCTGGCTGCTACCCTGTCAATGTCAATGATTTATCTCGTTGACTTTGGATTTTTGTCTTCTGTCAAGATCTCTATCAGTCCTGACCACGTTGCTCAGTATTTATCAATAGTATTCGGAGCGCTAAAAGTTGGTGAACTTATAATATCGTATTATTCAAGACGTTTGCTTAGCCACTATGGTGTTAAGCTTGGGCTCACAGCCCTACCTCTGACCATTTCCATACTGACATTTTTGGCAATAATTATTGCCTTTACTCTTGGTGTGAAAGCAATTTTGTTCCTGGCTGTGATGACCTTGCTCAAGTCATTTGAGCGTATTATTCGCCGTGGGCTGGACGACCCCTCGTTCAATATACTTTATCAGCCATTGCCAGAGGATAAAAAATTAGCAGTCCAGGTACGTGTGGGCGTTGTTATGCAATTGGCCATTGGTATTGCTGGTGTCTTGCTATGGCTGGCAAACCGTATACTGGTGACAAAGAATGGTTTTCAGTTGCAATATTACCCATTACTGGTCTTTCCGCTTGTGTTGTTCTGGGTATATGTGGCTATTAATCTGTACCGTTCTTATAAAGAAAAAATTCGCGAAATTCTTGCAGAGATTAGTAAAGACAAACGCCGTGGTACAGATAAATACCAGTATGGTAGTGAAATTCTCAAAAAACGCCTTGTCGCTGAGCAAAAGGATCTTGTGGATTTTTCATCCATAATTTTATCAGAAGAAAACCCAAAAATTTTAGAGCCTTATGCTTCGGCAATTTTGAAAAAGTACAGGGATGATTTTTTGTTTAAGATTGTCTTGAGAAGCATTGATCCCACATGGCGTAAGCGTCTGGCCAAAGTTATATCCCAATTACTTGATTATGATGTGGACGAGGAATCTAAAGTTATTGCTCGACGAGCCTTGATGTTTCTCGATTATAATGATATTAACCAGGAGCTAAGTCCAGAACAAGCACAGCAATTGCTTAATTCACAGGACTTTAGAGATAGAATAAAACTTATTAAACATATTCACAAAAAACTTTATAATCCCACAGAACAACAACTTCTCACTCTTCTGGATGATAGAAATAAATATGTAAAAATTGCAGCCATTAATCTCAGTCCTATTAATAAAAGCGATGCTATAATCCGCAAACTCATTGACCTTCTGCAAGACAAGCACTATAGACATATTGTGGCTAATATACTTCTCGAATTCGGTTCAAAGGTGCTAAAATATCTGGATGAATTCTTCGATACGCATGCTGACAGGCTGCTTTTGTTAAAGATACTGGAGATTTACGCAAAGATTGGCACAAAAGAAGCTAAACAATTATTACTCAAACATCTGGCATATCCTGACCGGGAAGTACAACTTGAAGCTATCTGGGGGCTTTTTTTCTGCAAATTTCAAGCAGACGAGCAAACCAGGCCAATTATCAAAAAGCGTATAGAACATACTGTCGAAAACCTTGCATGGATATACACAACAATAGAAGATATATACGACACAAAAGGGACCCTCAAGCTATTCATGGCTCTTGAGTATGAGAAGAATCTAAATATAGATGTGTTGTTCCTTTTGCTTAGTTTTATCTACGAGCCACGTATTATTACCCTGATTCAGAAAAACATCGTGGGTAAAGAAATAATTTTTGCCCTGGAGATTATTGATAACTTCTTTGACAATGAAATTAAAAAGCTAATAAGTCCTATTTTCGAGGATGTGGCACCGTCTATAAAAATAAAAAGACTCAGCAAACTCTTTCCACAGAAGAGAATGAACTTTGAGGAGAGGCTCAAAGATATCATCCTGCGTGATTACGACAAAATCAGTCCCTGGACCATCTCCAAAGCCATTGAAATACTAGGTCGCATTTACAAAAAGGCAAACAAACGAAGCTCTGTCACTTTGCACGATTATTCTGATATTGTGGTGTGGAACAAAGAAAACATACAAAAAGTCCTGGAAATCATCAGAAAGAGCGACATACCAGATGAGATTTTTGCAGCCTTGTATCACAGCGAAGAGATAGTTTATTCAGTAGCTGCAAAAATCATCTTTGAGGAGAATCCTGTCAAGTGCTTTGATTATTTGTCTAATATGTCTCCAAAGAAGCAGCGTCTAATAAAAATTCTTTCGCACAATGGCTATCTGCTGCCAGACAAACTTAAACTTATCAAACGTCATCCTCTGTTCTTTAATGTGACTGAGAATAACATGATTAACCTGGCCCAGGACATCGGAGTACTTAATTTACAGAAAGGTCAGAGCATAGATTTCAC
>JALVRO010000229.1 GCA_027031265.1 Bacteroidales bacterium
ATATTAAAGGTGCCAATATGACTCGAATGGTAAATTGCGTAAAACTGGGCAAAGAAGCCGAAGGCCTGGAACGTCAGACCTACCCCGGTGATCTGGGAAAACGAATTTTTGATAATGTTTCCAAAGAAGCCTGGAACGCCTGGATCAAACACCAAACCATGCTGATCAATGAGTACCGCCTATCCCCCATCGATCCGGAACACCGTAAATTTCTGGAAACTGAAATGGAAAAGTTTTTCTTCAGCGACGAGGCCGTCGCCAAACCGGATGATTATATACCACCCAAATAATCAGTCATTGCCACTGCCATCTGACTGCAGCAGCTTCCTTCTCCCTCCGGGAGAAGGTCAGGATGAGGGCTCTTATTTATTCAGGATTAATTAAAATTTTTCTTGACACAAACCGGCAAAAAAGACAGAATACACGCCGTTGAATAAATTAAGTCTCACCGATAATTTAATTCAGCAATACCTATATATGACCCATATATGCCCAGATAGCTCAGTCGGTAGAGCAAGGGACTGAAAATCCCTGTGTCCCTGGTTCGATTCCAGGTCTGGGCAC
Organism: Bacteroidales bacterium; assembly: GCA_027031265.1. Classification (GTDB taxonomy): domain Bacteria; phylum Bacteroidota; class Bacteroidia; order Bacteroidales; family S143-33; genus S143-33. The sequence continues at coordinate 565 of JALVRO010000229.1, forward strand.
CATTTCTTAATACAGCATTAAGCAAATATTATGCTGCAGTCTTTTTAAAGTTTCTAATATCCAGCTCAACACCACTTTGAACAATTTCTGAAGCTGTTTTTAATAAGTCTTTGGTCACTTCACTATCAATATATTTTTCACCGCAATTATCGCATACCATTGCAGGTACATGCTTGAATACCAAAGTAGCCCCTTCTTTTTCCAAAGTAACAGTGGTATCACCTTTAGTAATTTGACCATTTTTGCAAATCATACATTGCATTTATTTTTTCCTCTATTTAAACCCGGCATACCATTTATCCGGTTCAGGCTCATAAACAGTTGTAACAATAATATCCTCTTGATCATCAAGTGAATAGACAACATGTACAGGTCTTTTCTTAATACAAAAATGAAGTAGCTACCGCTCTACTTGAAATTGGGAGGGGTTTGAATCCCCTCCCAATTTTACGCTCCTTCGAGTTGACGCTATTGCTCGCTTCGCATAGCTCAACACAACTGCGTCGCTATTCCGCCCTGAAGGGCGGAGTCTAAAACCTATTTTTGCTGGTAAGAGTCTACGACTCTTCCTGCTTTGATTAAAGCATAAATTTACACACGCTTTAAACCATATAATTTCATTTTATATATGATTGGTTTGTAACATGTAAATTGCTATCATAAAGCGTATTATATGATTAATTTGTTTATTCGAATTATTTAATGTGCAGGAAAGACATTAATGAACCAACCAGCAAAAAAATTGACTTTGTATGAGGAATTAATGTCTTTGCCTGAACGTCTTACAGGTGAAATATTAAATGGTCAGCTTCATGCACAGCCAAGACCTTCTGGCTCTCATGGATTAGCTGAATCAGCCCTTGAATATGAACTATTTGGACCTTTTCACAAAGGACGTGGAGGTCCAGGCGGTTGGTGGATTTTAGTTGAGCCAGAAGTTCATTTTATTCGTGACACAGAAGTAGCTGTTCCTGATATTGCAGGCTGGAAACGTGAACGTATGCCTGATATACCAGATGATCACCGGTTTGAAGTGGTGCCTGACTGGGTTTGTGAAATACTCTCACCTTCTACAGCCAGCAAAGATCGGGAAATCAAAATGCCACTGTATGCACACTATGGTGTTTCTTATGTCTGGCTTATTGATCCGATTAAGAAAACATTGGAGGCCTATGAATTAATAGATGAACAATGGGCAGAAACAGGACAGTTTAAAGATAAAGCCAGTATTTCTGTCAAACCCTTTGAGGCTATTTCATTCAATCTCAATGATTTATGGAACTGACAGGTTGTCACTGGCCAATATCATAGGTTTTACTGAGTAGCTTATCGTTGCCGTGCATGACGAGCTGATGCCAATAAAAAACAGTTTATTTACGAAAACGCTTAAAAACCCTGTCAAAATCAATACTGACCTTACAGAGCGTTTCTTCAAAGTCATAAGTTTCTCTGGAAAAATCACCCTGTTTATCGTATTTACTGTCTTTAAGTTTATAGACCTTGGCGTATAAATCATCAGGGTAGACAATGACATAATAGCTTACTTTTTCCGCTTCATACTTCTGAAACTTATAGCCTTCATCATTTTTTACTGTGCTTCTGGAAACCACCTCTACAATAAGCTCAGGCGCCCTGGTAATATAAGCCTCATTGGGTTCATCACAGATCAGCGCAACATCGGGTCGTAAAACGGTATCATCGGAGAGTTTGTAATCTTCCTCTCCCACCACCAGACATCTTTCACAATTATCCAGTTGCTCATCAAACTGTGATATAAACTTTCCAGCTATTGCCTGATGATTAATCGTTGGCGCTGGACTCATGGCAACAGGAAAGCCATCAAAAAGCTCCCATTGCCCTTCCCAGAGCTTATAGTCCTGATAAGTATAATGCCTGATAAAATTGGCCGTATTCATAAACAAGCTTCCACCTGTATAATAAACCCTATAAACAAATTCAATTTATTCCCCATAAAAATAGCTTATTTACGAAAACGCTTAAAAACCCTGTCAAAATCAATACTGACCTTACAGAGTGTTTCTTCAAAGTCATAAGTTTCTCTGGAAAAATCACCCTGTTTGTCATATTTTCCATCTTTAAGTTTATACACTTTTGCATAAAGTTCTTTGGGATAAACAAGGACATAATAGCGCACTTTTTCCGCTTCATATCTTTGAAACTTATACCCCTCATCATCCCTGGCAGTAGAAAGAGAGACAACTTCAACAATAATTTCAGGGGCTTTTGTGATGTAAGCATCATGAGGTTCATCACAAATCAAAACAACATCAGGACGCAGTATTGTGTCATCAGCCAACTTATAGTCTTCTTCACCTAAAACAAAACAGCGTTCGCAGTCCTCAATAGAATTGCCCAGCTGTCTGGATATTTCATAAGCGATAGCCTGGTGAGTAATCGTTGGCGCAGGACTCATGGCGACTGGAAAACCATCAAAAAGCTCCCATTGCCCTTCCCAGAGCTTATAGTCCTGATAAGTATAATGCCTGATAAAATTGGCCGTATTCATAAATAAGCTTCCGATAACTGTGCCCTGGTTGTCAGCCGTTTACGTCAATTATAGCAGATTATAATGTTCCAGATACCACTGATAGGCATTGGCCAGACCCTCTTCAAGCCCAATACTGGCCTGCCAGCCCATTTTGTTAATACGGCTTACATCCAGTAATTTTCTGGGGGTACCTTCTGGCCTGTCAGCATTAAACACCAGTTCGCCCTTAAAACCCACCACTTTTTTAACCGTTTGCGCCAGTTCCGCAATGCTAACATCCTCTCCGGTGCCCACATTGATATGGGATAACATAGCCTGGGTATTCGCCTGATACGTGGCTTTGTCCAGCTGCATAACAAAGACACTGGCCGCAGCCATATCATCCACATGCAGAAACTCACGCATTACTTTGCCTGTTCCCCAGACTTCTACAGAGGACAGGTTGTTTTGTTTAGCCTCATGAAAACGCTTGATCATGGCCGGGACCACATGGCTGTTCAGGCCGTGGTAGTTATCCCCCGGGCCATATAAATTAGTAGGCATCACTGAACGGTAATCGGTTCCATACTGACGATTATAGGATTCACATAGTTTGATTCCGGCAATTTTAGCCACGGCATAAGGCTCGTTGGTTGGTTCCAGTGAGCCGGTCAACAGTTCTGACTCCGCCATAGGCTGTCTGGCAAATTTCGGGTAAATACAGGAACTGCCCAGAAACAGTAAATTATTCACTCCGGCAGACCAGGCTTCATGAATAACATTAGCCTCAATCATCATATTCTGATAAATAAACTCGGCCGGATATTCATTATTAGCATAAATCCCACCCACTTTTGCCGCCGCCAGCA
>JALVRO010000230.1 GCA_027031265.1 Bacteroidales bacterium
GCTCTGTAGTATAGCTACGTTCATTAAACTCAATAGGCTGATTCTCGACATACCGGAACTTGAACCAACCCCTTTTTTCCTTGAGATTAATTATTGGTGAAGTATAAGAGGAATTGTACACAGGACGGGTAGACGAGACCTGTATGGTGCCCTCAAAATAGTCTGTACCATTAAATTTGGTAATGATTATCAGTATGCTACAGTCAATCCTTTCCTCTGGGGCAAAAACATAATTGGTCCAGCGTGTGGAGTTCATAAATTCTGTAATATCTTTCTGCATTGACTGAAAAATCTGAATATTTGTAGTCTTTACCTGGGTATAATTAATCGCAACACGGCAGTTAAGTTCTTGTGAATAAGACATATAACCCAACACAAAAACAAAAATAAGAACCAAAATACGTCTCATGTGATTGTTTATTTTTTAAAGCTCTTTTGTTTAACGAATTTACTAAAATAACATTATGCACAAAACAAAGTCCTGGTCAATTATATTTTTTACTACTCAAAATCAAACACATAAACCCGCATCATATCACTATCACCCGTATTACCCAGCACAAAAACTTTACTATCAACCAGAGCTACTCCTGCGTTAACAATAAAGCGCAGTCCATCTATTCTGCCAAGTCTTGCCTCCTCTCCATCCAGTATAGCATAGACATATTCTGCAGAATCTTTATTATCCCATGCCAGGGTAATTATCTGGCCATTTTTGTAAAGACCAGCTATAAAATCAGCATGCTCCACAGTCTCAATCTGTGTCTCTCCTGTCTCCATATCAAAGATAAAAATCTGCTTGTTTTCTATTTGTGCGCCATCCGAGCCCAGGACATAAACCTTATTATCCCACAGCGATACCTGAAAATTCATTATAAGCATAAGTTTTTTTACAGTGCCAGTCATCATTATCTGGCCTTTATCGTTTATCCTGTAAACCTCTTCCTGGTTCTGCTGGTTGTTCCATTTCAGTCCCACAATGTCATCTTTATACATACCTGCAATAAAATCCATTCCAGAAGCTTCGATCGTGGCAGTCTCTTTGCTAGCAATGTCAAAAACATAGATCTTATTGTCTCCGCCGAGAACATAAATTTTCTTATCCGTGAAAAATTCACTTAGATTCTTAATCAGCTCCAATCCATCAATAATCCCATATTTCTCATTCTTATCCTCCTGAGTATTGTACTTCATCACCAATTCCTGGTGGTTAGCATCATCCCATCTGATGTAGTAGCAGTCCACGTTATCTGACACGCTATCCACAGGCGACACATCTGTGCTATCAAGGAATTTGGTATGCACAGCAGGATAGGAATTATTTTTAATCTCTGTACGAAAAAGAAGGGTTTTCTTACTCCTGAACAGACCGATCTTCTGACACTGGGAGAAAAAGAATAACGAAACAATGGACAGAACATATACCAGGCGCTTCATAGCTAATAAATTTTTAGAATTACAAAAAATTTACATCATCGACACGAGAAATTACAAATCTAAAAACACTTTTTTTAAACATAAAAAAGACATGCTGGCCAAGGCCAGCATGTCATAGCTCTTTATGAGAAAGCTAATGTTATGAGGCTATAAGAAAATCCTCAAATAGAGCCCAGAAACAAGGTTGTAATGAAAGTGCAGGTTAAAATATCCAGGAATTTCATCTGTCCTTATCCCATAGATGATGGTATTAGGATCGTTGAAATCAAAGTATTCATAGGTCCTCTTGCCTGGGAAAAAGTAATTACCACCTCCATAAAAACTAACATTTCCACCTAAAGCTATTTTTGGCAGAATAAAAAAGTCAACCCCAAATATACCAGTCACGCCCAGTCCAATGCCACCGCCATAACTGACCGATAAATTACGATAACCAGATCTAGCAAGATGATTAAAAACATTTATAACTTTAAAAAAATTATAATTATCAACAGGTTCAACATTATAACTTCTGTAATTAACCGTCTCCACTGTGTCAATAATAGAAAAATCATATCCAGGAGTAAACTTTGCTTTCGGGCCAAAAACATAACGCAGATTGAGCTGATAACCGTAATAGAGCTGAAAGTGACCTTTATTCTTGCGCCACTGTGTGCCTATGCCCACTTTTATAAGGTAAAAGTCAATTGTCAGCTTATCCTTATCATAACTATTTGTAACTAAAGGATCTGAGGTATAAGCCCTGGTATCATAAAGCCGCGTCTCATGTGTCCCGTAATAATCAAGTGAATAAATCCTGGCCTTGTTGTCTGTTATCATGTGTAGCAATATCGGAGAAAACGATAGCTTCAAAGGATTGTAAAAATTATCGTCAGATCCCACACGCATGATATTGCCCATTAAATTGATAAAAGGCGAAACACTAAGGGTAACAGCCCAATCGCCTTTATGTGGGTAGAACTTTTGGAACTTGAGGCTATCCTGTGCCTGGAAAGAGAAATATATCACAGAGGAGAGCAATATAAGTAAAATTCTACGCATAAAAGAGATGGTTTAAAATTTCTTTACTAAAGATAGAAAATTACTTAAACAATCACTAATACAATGAGGCTTACTGCAAACTTTTTGTGATTTTAGCATTTTTTGACTAGGGTTTGTGGATCTTTTATAAATTTCTAACCAATAAGCAAATTTCGGCTTTATTTTATTCTGCCAGTATCTCCTCCAGGGCTTGTCTTATACGCCTCATAGCCTCGTCAATTATTGCCTCTTCTATGGCAAAAGACAGGCGCATAAATCCCAGTGAGCCGAATGCCTCGCCTGCTACAAGGGCCACATGAGCCTGGTCCAGCAGATAAAGAGCCAGGTCGGTAGTCGTCTCAATGACCCTGTCCCCTAACCTACGTCCAATATAAACACTAAAATCAGGAAAGATGTAAAAACTACCACGAGTGGGCATGAATTTTACTTCTGGTATCTGCTGCAAATGCCGGACAATCACATCACGGCGGCGGCGCAGTAGTTCCCTACGCTCATTAATTATTTCTTCCCCATTCCTGAGAGCCGCCGCCGCTGCCTTCTGCGCAATAGCATTGACACCAGAGGTCATCTGCCCCTGCAATTTTTTACACGCCGAGGTGAGCCACTCAGGAGCTGCCATGAACCCCACACGCCAACCTGTCATTGCATAGGTCTTGGACACGCCATTAACAAGAATTAGCTGGTCGCGTATCTGTGGAAAAACGCCCATGCTCACAAACTCGGCTTCGTAAACAAGCTGGTCATATACTTCATCGCTAATGACCATCACATCCTTATGCCGTGCCAGCACTTGTACTATTGCCTCCAGTTCTTCACGCGTATAAACAGCGCCTGTGGGATTGCCAGGATTATTGAGCAGAACAAGCCTTGTCCTCTCTGTAATTGCCTCCTCCAGCTGGCCAGGTGTTATCTTAAATTCCTGCTCCAGTCCTGTATATAGATAAACCTGCCTGCCACCAGCAAGATTAATAAGCTCATTATACGTCACCCAGTAAGGAACAGGCAGGATTACCTCATCGCCTGGATTAATGAGCGCCAGAATAACATTAGACAGTGTGTGCTTGGCTCCATTAGACACAAGTATATTCCTGTGATGATAACGATAGCCTGTCTGACGGTAAAACTTTTCTATTATCGCATCCAGCAGGTCAGGATAACCTTCCACAGGCGGGTAATGGGAATAATTATCATCTATTGCCTGGTGTGCTGTCTGCTTGATATAATCAGGAGTGTTAAAATCCAGGTCACCGAGGCTAAGGGTGATAACATCCTTGCCTCGAGCACGGAGCTCACGCGTCAGACGTGCCATCAGGATAGTCTTAGACTCCTCCATACGCAGGATACGGTCAGAGAGCTTCATGTCGCGGTTTTTTCAGTCTTTAGACAAATGTGGGGATAATTATTGTTTCTGACAAAATCATTAACCGCCAAAAACA
>JALVRO010000231.1 GCA_027031265.1 Bacteroidales bacterium
AAAGCTCAATAGTGTCGTAGCGCTTGAGAATGTACTGGTCTAGGCGGTTGAGATATGGTTTTTGTTTCTGAGTCTGTAGCTGGTTGATGAAGTCTTGATATTCTCTGATGAATATTGTGTCAGCACTGTGCGGGTGGTAAAAAAGCTTATCTGCATCGTGTGTCAGATAGCTTATTAAAAAAGTCAGACTACCCATAACAAGGATGGCTCTGATCTGATTAGGTGTGAATTGCAGAAAAATTTCGGCTAGCCATTGTTTTAGCTCGCGAAATGTCATCTGTGCCAGGGTATATGTTTGACAATAAGTTACTAAAATTATTATTTCCCTGCCACAGAAATTCCATAAGATCGATTTTTTATTTTTATCATAAATTCACGTCTGGTAATTTTTATACCACGCTCTTCCAGCCAGGTAGAGAATTTCTTTTTTGTTTTTGTCCCAAGATCTGCCAGCGTGTGGTAGAATTTTGTCTTTTCCTGGTTGTTGTGGATTATAATAGTGTGTGTTATAGGTACCTGAACAGAGAAAGACTTAGGTTTTATTCTGTCTACTATTTGTGCTGTTTGCTGGGGGGATGAAATAGTATCCCTGGTTGTTGTAACTGTTTGTTTATTAGAGTGATGAGAGGTGTTTTGTTTGTTGTGTTTTACAATCACTGGGCGGTTTAATCTAGGCATAGGAGCCAGGTCTGCTGGTGTGAGTAAGAAGGTTTGCTCAATACCTGGTCTGAGCTCTAAACTTGTGGCTATCTGACGGTCTGGATGCCTTAGAAATGTGGTGATAGCTATGAGAAGGATAACGAGAGCAGCATAAGCCACTGCATTTTTTATTATAACAGGCAAAGAAATAACCTTGTGTTTCAGATAGTTTTTGTAAGGGTAAGTTATATCTGGTGGTTGTAGTTTTGTGTGCTGATATTCGAGCCTTAGGTTCTTAATCTGGGGATCATTGTTGATTATATATTTGAGCTCCTGGCGCTGTTCTGGTGTTGCAATATTTTCTAATTCTGCTATAATTAGCTCCTCTGTATAGGTCAGTCCCTTGATTGTACTGGCCTTGAGTCTGTGTTTGCCAGGGAAAGATTCTTGTTGAGGTGTAATAGAGGGCATGTCACAAAGAGATTCTATCTCTTCGCGTATGTCAGGATTTTGATTAAGGAAGTTTTCAAAAGCCTTTTTCAGGTCTTCTGATAATGTGCCTTCCAGGTAATCAAGAACGTATGTCTCATAGTTTTTGCGAGTTATCATTGTGTTAGATCAAGATTTTGGGGTCTTTGATGAAATCCCTCAGAAATTTACGTGCTCGGAATATGTAGACTTTAACCTGATTTTCGTTCAGGCCAGTGATCTGTTCTATTTCTTTATATGAATAACCCTCCCAGTCGCGCAGAAGGATAACACTCTTCTGTGCTGGTGGCAGACGGTCAATGGCTTTCTGTAGCACTTCTTTAACATCAGAATAGCTATCTGTATATGACGGGTCCAGGCCTGTTTCTTCCAGTGATGCCTGGAATGATTTTTTTCTGTAATTATCTATGAATTTGTGATATACTATAGTGAACAGATATGATTTTATTTTCTGCGAATCAACTTTTTTGCGGTTTTTCCAGAGCTTTTCGAAAGCATCTTGCACAAGGTCTTGGGCGTCATCACGGTCGCCGCACAATTTCAATGCAAAGCGATATAGCCCATCAGCATATTTATCCACAGCTTCGTTATATTGCCCTGGTGAAACCATTTTTTACCCTGTACTTTATGTCAATAGTTAGACGAACAAAAGATACAAAAGTTACATCACGTGGAAGATTTTTTGTAGAAAAATTTTATCATTGGTCTGAGGATGGTGTAACGTATTGTGAAATAGGTTATTACAAACCATAGCAGGTTGCCCACGAGTTTTACTAGATCCTTTTCGAATGAGCTGACAAAAAAGAAAACAGGAATAGCCATTGCAAAAGCCCACATATTTGAGGGTGTTATCTTCAGAGTCATTTTATAAATCAGCCCAATAAAAGTGCCCAATAAAAGCAAGGCTATATTCATACCGAATGGTCCAAAGTCAGCGTATATCTCGGAGAAAAAACCGACACTAATGGATACTCCTTGTTTGGCTCCTGAGACGTAGATGCCAGTGAGTTCTGTTGTGTGCTTTGAATCATCTAGCGGTGGCTTGTTGGGAAATAGTATTCTAGGCATTGTTACGTGACGCACTGCACGCATAATGTTTTCGCCCTGCATGTATGGCCTGTATGTTGGTATATTTCTGATCGTTGCAGAGAAAAATTCCAGATAAAAGATTCTTTTTAGCAATGCTTCTTCCCCATACTTAAACCTCAGTCTGTCAAAGTATTTAGCATAAGAGAAGAATTTCTTTAGAGCTTCTGTCCTGGATACAACTACTTTTTGTCCCATTGTGCCCCCTGATAGAAAGAGCCTGTAATCTTCTTTTATATAACTCCAGTACACACCCAATACAAAGACAAACACCCCGAGTATCGTAATGTAAATTGTTTGCTTAGGTGTAAGCTGACGGATAGTAAGATAGCCAATAGGTATGACGAAGAAATAAGGTTTAAAGTCTGCGAAAAAGCTTGTAAAAGAGAGCACTATCGCTGTAGCCACAAAGAGCCAATATAATCCAATATGCTTTTGTGTGTGGAAAACATTAATTGTTATCAAAAATAGTATTGACCATTTGAAAAATTTTAGCATGTGAAAAAATTCAGATACACCTGGTATCAGAAATCTTATCCTGTTAAACAGGTAATCAACCACAAAAGCGTAGACAAAGTAAAAAAGCATTAGCTTAATTGGGTCGAGGCTCTCCACTTCTGGCAGCTCTATTCTCTTGTTCCACTGTTTGCCGATACCTATTTTTATACCAACCGCCAGGCTAGCCAAACCCACAATACTATACCAGAAAGCCCGTTCAATATTGTCCAATGAATAATACGGATACCACAAGAGATCGCGAAACTCTCCCTGGAAAAAAGCAACATAAAAATATCCAAGGGAGATAGACACCCACATGAAACCCAGACCAAAGAGAATAATAGGCGGATGGCCCTCTTCCCAGAACAGGACAAATAACAAATACAGAACAGCAAGAGAGGCAAGGATAGGCAAAAAATATTGAGCAAACAGCGATAAAATTAGCAGCGAAATAATGCTAACTTTGATAACTGCTGGTATTTTTGTTTTGTGTAGAAGTGTTGTCATGTAGAGTAATAATTTTTGTAAAACAGCATATAATACAACTTCTCTCTAAGCCCAAGTAAATCTGCGGCTTTAACTATCACGCACCTGAGCCATAATGTGCACAGACAGTCATAGCGCGAGAATTCTTTGAAATACTGCCAGGCGAGCCCAAACCTGCCTTTTATGATCATTTTCATGCCCCAGAGGCAGAACATTACGTTTATCTTCCACTTCAGGCCACGCTGTGCCTTTTTCTGTAACTCTGGACTGTCTAGGCGTCCCAGCCAACGGGCTAAAATCTGCTGGTTCTCCCGTAACTGGTAGATCTTCTTGTCCAGCTGCTTGCTAAGCTGGCCTTGATGCTCACGTAGCTGTATCAGGGCTTTGTTAATCACTCCTATATCCTTGCCACGCGAGAGGCGCTCCCACATGTCAAAGTCAGCAGAATATTTCATTTTTTCGTCAAAATAGCCAGCCGAGACAATAGCCTCTTTTTTTACCACAGTGTTGGCAATGTTGCCTGTGACACTACCTGCCAGAATTGAAATCTTTATCAGATGCTGCTCTGGGATGATCTCATTTGTGTAATTGGCTTTGTATGGCCTGATGATCTTTCCGGATGCATCAATGACATCACGTTGTGAGAAGAAAAATGGTACATCCGCGTGCCGCCAGGCAAAGCTAGCTTCCTCTTCCAG
>JALVRO010000232.1 GCA_027031265.1 Bacteroidales bacterium
ATTGCCTTTCTTGTATTCGTCATAGATCTGCTTTATAATCATAACAAGGTCATACTGAGGGGTTTTTAGGATAAAATCTCGATCAAAATTGAGATAATCCATAAATTTCTCAAGCTCTTTACCCTTAAGGCCTGTTACAGTGCTTACTATCTGGGGATTAAACTTCTGTTCTATACGTTTTTCCATTTCAGCATAATGCTGTATTTTTTTCATTTTTTGCAGCTGTTTCTCATATTTGGTCTTGCCTCCAAAAACGAATCCCACACCGCGGGAAGCTACAGTCAGGGCACGCAGGTCTTCTTTGCTAATGGCCTTGTCTATCCACACCTGTATCTGTTGTTGCGTTTTATCTTTTTCGACTTTTGTATGTGCGACTTGATATACGAAAGTCTTCCAGCGCACAGCAAACACATCTACAGCTGGTAATTGGTAAACACGCTTAGACATATAAATTGTTGTCTCATAATGCTTGTGCCTGGGATTCTTATCCGACAAAGTCCAATATTGTGTTTTATATCCAAGGCAAGAAAGACGCAAAGTATCATTCCGTGTCATGGCTATCAGAAAACGGCCAGCAGTATCACTCTGGGTAGCATTACCTTTCTTAACATTAACGATCAGGGCAAAAGGTACTGGCTTTTTGGTCTCTTCATCCAATATGCGGCCTGATACATAGTAAACCCGTTCGAATAATTGACCAAAACTTACGTTCCATACCAACAATATTGCAATTGCAAATAATATTCGACGCATGATAAAACCTTTTTCATTTATTGCAAAAAAAGAATGTTTTTTTTATTATAGCAAATAAACGCTTCTGGCAGTGAATTTATAAAAAATTTCTAGAATGGATTCGGTTAAATTTTATTTTGACAACAAACTTCAGGAAATTGACTTTTCAACGATCTCTCCTACTACTACAGTGCTTGATTTTCTGCGTTCTTATCCCGGACGTTTTGGTACAAAGGAAGGATGTGCCGAAGGTGACTGCGGATCCTGTACAGTGGTTATTGCTGATCCAGAGAATGGAAAATTTGAATACCATGCTGTTAACTCATGTATGGTTTTCCTGCCCAGCCTTCATGGTAAGTTTTTAATCACTGTTGAGGACCTGGCACAGGATAATTATCTTCACCCTATACAAGAGGCTTTTGTGGAGAATTTCGCCAGTCAATGTGGTTTCTGTACACCAGGATTTGAAATGTCCTTGTTCGCATTGTACAAAGAGACCACCGAACCTTCGGACGAGCAAATAACAGAGGCTGTCGAGGGAAATCTTTGCCGGTGTACAGGCTATCGTCCAATACGTGATGCAGCAGCTTCTTTGCGAGGTGTTATTGAGCGGGATAATATTACAGAAAAAGAACCACAAATCTTGCAGGCCCTCGCAGGTATACCAATGGACCAGACCCTTGACCTCAGATACAAAGACCAGCGTTATCTCATTCCATTTCATCTGGATAAAGCATTGGACCTTATAGCACAATACCCTGAAGCAGTGCTTGTTAATGGATCTACAGATGTGGCTTTGCGCCGTAATAAACTCAAAGAGAAAATAAGGCTTGTAATTGATCTCTCATTCTTGCTAGAGATTAAAGAGCTGAGAATTCAAGACAGGAATCTTATCATAGGAGCAGGTGTCACTGTCCAGCAGCTGAAAAATTTTGTTAAGGATTTATTACCTCCACTTTATGACTATCTCAAAGTCTTTGCTGCAAAACAAATACGAAACCGTGCTACTGTTGGTGGTAATATTATGACTGCCTCGCCTATAGGAGACCTGATACCAGCATTGATAACATTAGGTGCACAGGTTACGGTAGCGGACAAAAACAGCGAAAAAAGCTATTCCCTCGAAGAATTCATCACAGGGTACCGTCAGACACGTCTGCAAAAAGGACAGATACTAAAGCAAATTACAATTCCTCTGTCAGAGGACTGGTTTTTTGGCTTTTACAAAGTCTCCAAACGTACGAGTCTTGATATTAGCACAGTTAGCCTGTCGGCAGGAGTATTGGTTAAAGATGATGTTATTGAGGACATCATACTGGCATTCGGCGGTATGGCCGCTATGGTCAAGCGTTCCACAGCAGCAGAAGATTTTCTGCGGGGTAAAAATGTGAGTGAACAAAACTTTGTGCAGGCAGGACAGTTGGCTGCGCAACAGTTTCAGCCAATATCTGATGCTCGCTCATCAGCTCAAGCACGCTCTGTCCTGGCTAAAAACCTTATTGTCAAATTTTACACAGACTTAACACAAAAACTGGGAAAATGAAATCACTTCATTATGAAAGTGCCAGACAAATTGTCAAAGGCAAAGCATATTTTACCGACGATATACCACCTTTTTACAACGAACTCAAGGCTTATCTGGTGCTCAGCCCCGTGAGCTATGGCCTGCTCAAGAGCTTTGATTTCTCAGAGGCACTACAAGTGCCAGGTGTTGTGGCAATCCTCTCACACAAAGATATTCCTGGAATAAAAAAGTTTGGGGTCACAACACACGACCAGCCTGTGCTGGTCATAGATGAAATAAATTTTTACGGAGAACCAATGTTTCTGATACTTGCCGAGAATTACCAGGCAGCTCATGAGGCCGAAAAATTGATAAAGTATGACATAGAGGAAAAAGATCCAGTCGTTACCATAGAACAAGCAATGGCCATAGGCTGGCAGCTAGCACCAACCAAAAAATTCCTCAAAGGGGACCTGGAGAAAGGTTTTCGTCAGTCTGACCATATAATAGAGGGACAATTGCGCATCGGAGGACAGGAGCACTGGTATCTCGAGACACATGCTTCTATTGCTATCCCTGGCGAGGAAAAGGAGATAAAAGTCTATGCTTCCACACAGAATCCTACGGAAAATCAGCATCTTATAGCCGAGGTGCTTCACATACCTTTTAATGAGGTGGAGGTAGAAGCGCGGCGTCTGGGCGGTGCTTTTGGGGGTAAAGAAGCACAGGCTTCACATTATGCAATCCTGGCTGCACTGGCCGCCCATTACACAGGGCGGCCAGTGCGCCTGCGTCTCCAGCGTTTTCAGGACGAGCTAATAACAGGCAAGAGACATGATTATCTATGTCAATACAAAGTAGGTTTTGACAGCCAAGGGCGTATCCTTGCTGCTGATCTACATTTCCACGGCAATGCAGGTGCTTATGTGGACCTGTCCCTACCGATTCTGGAGCGAACAATGTTTCATGCCGAGAATGCCTATTACATACCTAATATACGTGTCCAGGGCACGATGTGGCGGACAAACTTGCCACCTAATACAGCATTCCGGGGATTTGGCGGACCCCAGGGTATTGTGAATATCGAGAATATTATACACGAGATAGCCTACCGTGTGGGCAAAGATCCGGCCGAGGTGCGCAGGATCAATTTCTATGACAGCGAGCGTAATGAGACACCTTATAGCCAGAAAATAGAACACAACCGCCTGCACGTGCTCTATGACTTGCTCATGGACAAAGCTAATTATTACGAGCGCCGCCGTCAGATTGATGAGTTCAACAAGGCGCATAAATATGTTAAGCGTGGCCTGGCCATGATACCAATAAAATTCGGTATATCCTTTACCAATTCCATTCTCAATCAGGCCGGCGCCCTGGTGCTTGTCTATACCGATGGCACAGTGCAGGTCAACCATGCTGGCATTGAAATGGGGCAGGGTCTTTATACCAAGATTAAAGGCATTGCTGCCCGTGAATTTGGCATTAGCCCTGAGAAGGTGAAAATAACTCCTACCACTACGTCCAAGGTGCCTAATACAGTTCCGACGGCTGCGTCCACAGGTTCTGACCTGAACGGCATGGCCGTTTTAGATGCAATCACCAAGATAAAACTGCGCATGGCCGTAGCCCTGAGTAAGCATTTCAATG
>JALVRO010000233.1 GCA_027031265.1 Bacteroidales bacterium
GCCATAGCTTGTTGATTTATTGTGTATTTAGACAATAACAAAACAAATATATTTTCCGTTGACTTCCAAATAGTTTAATAAATTTTAACAAAAATTATTGGGTATAAAGTAAGATGTTACGGATTAAACTATCTTGAATTTGTAATCGGTATAAATGATATAAACAGAACACGTGCTTATAAACAGAAGGCGGGACACCTGGCACCAGGTGTCCCGCCTTTATTTTCCCCAGATATAAAACCGGCATCAGTGGATCGCTTTTACATTTTTATGACCCCAAACTTATTGTCCCTGAAATCAATCAACAGCACCTTGTCATAAAACATCGCATTACCCATCAAACCAACAATCCCCATCTGTTTGAAAAAATTATAATAATCATCCCGTGAAGTAGCCCACACAACATCCGGCCTGATGGTCTGACCCGCAATTGTTACATCTATGCCAGCTTTTGCCCTCAAAATAGAATATTTCACACCCCAGGCCGTAGCTGTCAATGTGTCAATCTTACTATCCTTTTCCCTAAACATGTCCCAGTTATTAGTAGACATAAACAAAGTAAAAATACTAGAACCCGTGTCATAAATGACTTTATAAACCTTGCCATTAATTTCTATGGGCACTATAATAAAACCATGAACAACACTTATATCCACAAGGCCAGACGTATCCACACCAGGCAAACTGTCCACAATTGCCATACGCCTGTTGGGAAAGTCAATAATTAACACCCTGTCTCTAAACAAATTAGACCCTAGAGTACCAATAACTGTCTTCCCTGCCACCGCTGATAAATCACCCTGGGGCAAAGGATCTCCAAATCCCTGAAAATAAGCAACAGTCTGATGCGAAAAACGCACAGTATCCAGATAAAAAGTTATATCCGTCAGTTGCCCTACTCTCTGCCCCTGTATAACAAAACTCTTGTTCACAGTATCCAACCTGTCAGCCAGCCATGGGTAAAGCTCAATCAACCTCTCCATTGTGTTTCCATACACCATTGTCGAAGGCGCCCCCAGATCAAACTGGGCCTTAAAAGTATATGGAATCTTGTCAATACGGAATGGCAGATACATTGCAGCTCGTTCAAAATATTCACTACCTAGCGAATCACCCATCCACTCAAAACGTATCCATTTGTATTGCGGGGTAGCAGGTGGCTCTGTCCCACTTTGTTTACAACTGCTAATAAAAAGCATTATTAACACAGCAGGAAGGAAAAAGGCAAACAATTTTTTCATACGAATCTGTTTTTAGTTTTAAAAATTTAAAATAAGCCTTTTCCCCAACAAAATCAATTTATGTGGCATTATTTCCAATTTTAGGGCAAGCTAGATTAAACCCACATCATTACCTGTCTTTAACTTGCTTTTTGTCCTCCAGGTCCAGGCCGAACAGGGCAAAATCATATTTTATCGGATCTTCGGGGTCAAAACGCCTCAGACTTGCGGTCACCTCCTCCACAGCTTTCCAGTCATTTTGCTTGCGTCTAAGCAGTCCCAGGGCACGTGCCGAATTGCCAGTATGCACATCAAGGGGAAGCATCAAATCAGCCGGTGAAATATCCCTCCACAAGCCAAAATGTACTCCACGGTCATCACGCCTGACCATCCACATCAGAAACATGTTTATCCTCTTAGCAGCCGAGCCACGGCTAACACACGATACATGCTTCTCTGTGCGCTGTGGATAATCTGGCAGGGAGAAAAACACACGGCGGAAATGAATGATTGCCGAACGGATAGTTCTATCCTGTAGGTAACCCTGGACAAAGACCTGCTCCAGACCGCCATGATTGCGGTAAATGTTCTGCAGGCTTCGCAGAAAATACCGTAAATCCACCACATTAAAAGTACGGTGAACAAAGTTGTCAATAGCCTTGATATCTTCCTCTGTGGCTTCCTGCAGGAACCTGTACGGCTCATTATCCATCAAAGCCATCATCCGCAGGGCATTACGTATGATCATCTTGCGGTTTCCCCAGGCTATAGTAGCAGAGAGAAAACCCGCTATTTCTATGTCTTCTTTGCGCGAGAAAAGATGTGGCACCTGTATGGGATCGGTCTGTATAAAATCTGGTGTGTTAAACTGCCGGTATTTCTCTTCCAATAGCTGCTTGAGCTGGTCAAATGTGAAATATTCCATAAACTAATGGGTTAATCAATTTTTAACTGAATATACGCTAATGTAACACCAAATGTCTCTTGCTGCAAACGGGCGAAGGCTCCTTGCATTGAAGATGAATTTAGCAACTTTTTCAGGAAATGGTATCATATCAATTCGTAATTTCAAATGTGCAAATAATAAACCTCACGTCTCCTGCAAGCGTCTAGACGGCACCTTGCAAGGCAACGGATTTCAGACTGTTTTATTTCTGTAAACGATATTTATCATTGCGGCAATAATCAATTTAATTTGCATGGAGCCCCACACAACGCCTGCAAAACCGGGTAGCTTACGAGAGAAAGTTAAAAATTAGCCGTGAGCATACGCTCACGGCTAATTACGCTAGAATTCGGAGTTTTCAAAGCGGCCGTGGCAGTGCTTGTACTTCTTTCCACTACCGCAAGGACAGGGGTCATTGCGTCCTATTTTCTTTTTCTTCACCACAGTGCCTCCACCCTTCTTAGCCTCTTTTTGTCCAGCTTTCTGTGCATCATCTTTCTGGAAGTTCAATTGCTGGAAATTAAATTTACGTCGCTGGGATGTTCTCGACTGCTGTGTGGTCTTTGGCTCATAGAGCTCTGCACGCAGTAGCGTGGAAACAACCTCACGGTTGCTTTTCTCAAGCATTTGCTTGAAGAGCTCATAAGCCTCAATCTTGTATATTACCAATGGGTCTTTTTGCTCATAAGATGCTGTGTGGACTGCCTCTTTGAGGGCGTCGAGCTCACGCAGGTGCTCTTTCCATGCTTCATCAATAGCCACCAGCATCACTGTCTTCTCAATATCCTTAACCAGCTGGCGTCCTTCGGTCTTATATCCTTGCTCCAGATTTGTCCTTATGTTAAAGATTCGCCTACCATCGCTTACTGGTACCACTATGTATTTATACTGGTGTGCTTCTTTCTCATACAGGTCTTTGATAAATGGCCATACTTTCTCGCGAATAGCCTCCATCTTACGCTGGAAGCGATCAATTACTTCTTTGTAAACACGCTCAGATATCTCCTTTGAGTCTAATTTCAAAAATTCTTCTTCACTAACCTGTGGTTCTATCTGGAAGAGCACATACATCTCATATTTAAACCCCTCATAATCAGCTTGTTCCTGGAAATATTCAACTGTAAACTCCACAAGCTCATGAATCATTCTAGAAATCTCCACATCCAAGCGCTCACCAAATACTGCATGACGGCGTCGCTTGTAAATAATCTCACGCTGGACATTCATCACGTCGTCATACTCCAGCAGACGCTTACGAATACCATAATTGTTCTCCTCTACCTTTTTCTGTGCACGTTCTATTGAGTTGGTAATCATAGGATGCTGGATTACCTCGCCTTCTCCCAGGTTAAGCATATCCATTACACGTGCAATACGCTCTGAACCAAACAGGCGAAGCAAATCGTCCTCCAGGGATACAAAGAACTGAGAACTACCCGGGTCACCCTGACGGCCCGAACGGCCACGTAGCTGACGGTCAATGCGGCGGCTCTCATGACGCTCACTACCGATGATAGCTAGACCTCCTTCTTCCCTGACTTTTGGATGCAGCTTAATGTCTGTACCACGACCAGCCATATTAGTAGCAATAGTCACAGCCCCTGGCTGTCCAGCCTTGGCAATAATCTCAGCCTCGCGGGCATGATGCTTTGCATTCAAAACCTGGTGCTTAATGCCACGTCGCTTGAGCATACGGCTGAGTTGTTCGCTGACCTCCA
>JALVRO010000234.1:0-332 GCA_027031265.1 Bacteroidales bacterium
CCCTATTACATAGTATTAGGAGTAAAGCCAGATGGGAGGCGTGAAGTATTGGCAATAGAACATTTACCAACAGAAAGTCGGCAGGGGTGGGAATTAGTATTTGAGGGTCTGAAAAAGCGAGGAGTAAAACGTATAGATCTGGTTGTCTCAGATGCCTTGCAGGGCATAGAGTTAGCAGTAGCCAAAGTATTTGGAGGGGTGGCACATCAATTTTGTGTCACACATCTAAAACGTCGTGTTCTTTCTCAAGTTTCTAGCAAATATAAGAAAGAATTATCAGAGGATTTGAAGGAAGTATTTCGTACAAACCTGAGTAATGATGACAGTGAGAA
>JALVRO010000234.1:342-3866 GCA_027031265.1 Bacteroidales bacterium
AAATGGAAAGATAAATACCCAAAGTTTGAGAGGATGGTAGATTACAGATATAGACATTATTTTGTCTATCTTGACTATGACATGAACATCAGAAGTATGATTTATACCACTAACTGGATAGAAAGGCTAAATAAAACAATCAGAAACCGTTTTAAGGTACGTTATCCAATGCCTTCTACTGAGAGTACTATTGACCTGATAACTCTTGCAGTCTGGGACTTTAAAGCATACAAATATCCTGTCTCTGCTCTGTTTGCAGAAACAAAAAAATTTAATTGGAAAATTAGCCAAAAATGATTATCTTTATACTAGACAATAATAAAAAAATATCACCACAAACTCGCCCCCGCATACACACAAAATTTAATACTACCAGACAACCAAACAACTTTATTATCAACGATATCCTCGGCATACATAACAGCCAAAAAAATACGGCCTGGCAGAAGCTGCCAGGCCGTATAACAAGCACCAAACCAGGCAACCAGCAATCATTCGCCTCCTGCAGTCTCGTCAACGAATGTACGCTGTCCCAGCTGGCTGTCTAGCATCAACAAGCCGCTTGGGCTGTCGCCTACCATCTTGAGCTTTGCTATAATTTCCTCGTCATTAGCCTCTTCCTCGACCTGCTCGTCTATGAACCATTGTAATAGATTCAAAGTCGCACGGTCTTTTTTCTTTTCTGCCAGATCAGCTAGCTCATTAATTAGCTGGGTGATGTGCCGCTCATGATTGAGAGTCTCCTCCATTGCATGAAGCGGGGATTTCCATTCCTTTGGTGGCTCTGCTATAGCATGCAGTTCCACACGTCCTCCCCGTTCTACTAGATAACGGTAAAACTTCATAGCGTGTGTCACCTCTTCCTGATACTGAACATACATCCAGTTTGCAAAACCGGGAAGACTAATATCCTGGAAATAAGCAGACATCGCCAGATAGAGATAAGCAGAATACATCTCTTCGTTTATCTGCTTGTTAATTGCTTTTTCAATATCTTTATCAATCATTGCCTTAAATTTTTATTGTTTCTATAGCGAAAAGATACAAAAATAACTCAAAAACATAAAATCGTTTTTGCAATCATAAAAAACACGGGAGGCATCTCTTGACCCCTCCCGCACTAATATTTCTTCCAACGCAAAGAATTATTCATACAACACCAAACGGATGATAGCAATGCTATGCGGTATCAGCCTTTAAAATTACTTATTATACTTAAATGCCCTAAGTCCTGCAAAACGTGCAGCTGCGCCAAGCTCATGCTCAATACGAATCAGTTGATTGAACTTAGCAATACGCTCTCCACGTGATGCAGATCCAGTCTTTATCTTACCAGCGGCTGTAGCTACTGCAAGGTCAGCGATTGTAACATCCTCTGTCTCACCAGAGCGATGGGAAATGAAGTAACCATAATTATTCTTGCTTGCTAGCTCAATAGTCTCAAGTGTCTCTGTAAGTGTTCCGATCTGGTTAAGCTTGATAAGAATAGAGTTAGCAGCACCCTTGTCAATAGCCTGCTGCAAAAGACGGGGATTAGTACAGAGCAGGTCATCGCCTACCAGTTCTACTTTGTTACCCAGTTCCTGTGTGAGTTTCTGCCAGCCTTCCCAGTCATGCTCGCTCATACCATCTTCGAGAGAAATGATCGGATACTTGTTAATCCATTCCTTCCATAGTTCGATGAGCTCTTCTGATGTCTTGTATTCTTTTGTTGATTTCCAGAAATAGTATTTTCCATCTTTCCATAGCTCACTTGTAGCTGGGTCAAGGCAGATAGAGATATCCTCACCAGGTTTGTAACCAGCTCTCTCTATTGCTGTCAGAATAAGCTCGATTGCTTCTTCATTAGACTTGAGAGCAGGTGCAAAACCGCCTTCATCACCCACGCCTGTGTTATACCCTTTCTCTGAGAGCACCTTTTTCAGAGTATGGAAAGTCTCTGCTCCCATTCTTATTGCTTCTGCAAAACTATCTGCACCATGTGGCGCTATCATAAACTCCTGAAAGTCAACGTTATTATCAGCATGCTTACCACCATTTATTACATTAAGAGATGGTACAGGCAGCAAGGAGGCGTTTGCACCACCTATATAACGATACAGAGGAATACCCAGATATTTAGCTGCAGCATGTGCCACTGCCAATGAAACGCCAAGTATAGCGTTAGCACCAAAACGGCCTTTATTAGTTGTGCCATCCATCTCAATCATTGTGTAATCAATCTTACGCTGCTCAAGCACATCCATACCAATAATCTCCTTTGCAAGATGCTCATTAACATTGCGGACCGCATTGAGCACACCCTTGCCATTGAAACGGTTTTTATCACCGTCGCGAAGTTCTACAGCTTCTTTCTCACCTGTCGATGCACCTGATGGGACCAGTGCACGACCGTGCACACCGTTTTCCAGTTCGACATTAACCTCTACTGTTGGATTACCTCTCGAATCCAGCACTTCAAGTGCATAGATATTCTTTATGTTCATAGCTCTTCTTTTTTTTAAATTTTTACTACAAAACAAAGTTAGCACTTTTATTAAGCTAAAGAAATGTAAATTTTCTTATTTTTTAGAAAACGGTTGTATTTATGCTCCAGGAGAGTTTTTCACACCAATGACAGATATATCATCCCTTTGTTTCTCGTCACCCATGAAATCAATTAATGTCTCTTTGAGGATAGTTTCCTGGCGATCCATTGTTTCTGACCCAATCTTTTGCAGCAATTCCATGAATCTCTGTGATCCATATCTGTGTTTATCCTTATCCACCTGCTCTATATACCCATCTGTTAACAAATAAAATACATCATGTTTGTGAAAGGTCAATATTGTATTCCTAAAAACTTCCTTATTGTGCACAACCTTCGAATATCCAAGTGAGCGTCTGGTACCACGGTAACGTGTCACAAGCTTTGTACGGGAATTAAAATAAAACACATCCAACCTTGCCCCGGCAAATTTTAGCTCTGGCTCTTGCTTATTCTTCTCAATTCTCACTACCACTGCATCAAGTCCTTCTGTCCCCCGTTTTTCGAGGAATTTTTTCAGGTCAGTATCCAGATTTTCCAGAATCTTATTTGGCTCTACCATACCCTTGTCATCTATCAATGTATTAAGCAAATACGTAGCAATTATAGTTATAAACGCAGCTGGTACTCCATGCCCGGTTGCATCAAAGAGTACAACAAACAAATACTGGGGATTTTTATCACTAAACCAGAATCCATCACCCGATACTATATCCCGTGGCATATAAAAAAGAAAATAATCAAAATAATCACCTATCTTGCCAAACACAGGCATTATAGCTGCCTGTATATCAGAAGCATACTTGAGACTAGTAGTTATAATGTAATCCTTCAACTGTAGTTCCTGTCTTTGTGATTCTAATTCCTTATTCTGACGTTCCAATTTTCTGCTCTTAATCTCCAGTTCCCTGGTTCTCTTCTTTACCAGATCCTCCAGATGTATGTTCTGATATTCAAGTTTCTGCTTTAATTTTTCATTCTGGTTAAAAATATCACT
>JALVRO010000235.1 GCA_027031265.1 Bacteroidales bacterium
AATAGATATCGTTTGCATGACCTGACCCGTGGTCATGGTATCTTCACATACAACATGAACGAGGGCAGAGATTATAATAATGCAACAGATTTTTATGATAATGATAATCACTGGACAGCAGCAGAGTATCACAATAACGCAAAAGATGATGCAGCTCTCGATGCTCACTGGGGTGCAGAAATGGTTTATGATTACTGGAAAGAGGTTCATAATCGTAAGAGTTATGATAATAATGATGCTGCTATCAAGTCTTATGTACACTTTCGTGCTAATTATGACAATGCTTTCTGGAATGGTTCTGTTATGTCTTATGGTGACGGTAGTGACGATGTCTTTGATGCCATGACATCTCTTGATATTTGCGCACATGAGATTGGTCACGCTATCTGCGATTATACAGCAGATCTGACTTATAGTAATGAGTCTGGAGCTCTGAATGAGGCTCTGTCTGACATCTGGGGTGCTTGCGTTGAGCATTATGCTGCCCCAAATAAAGAGACATGGATTCTGGGTGAGGATGTTGACCGCCGTGCAAACCAGGCATATCCAGGATTGAGAGATATGTCTAATCCAAAAGCCAAAGATCAGCCTGATACCTATGGAGGAACTCATTGGTACAATGGATTCGGTGATCATGGAGGAGTTCATACTAATTCAGGTGTTATGAATCATATCTTTTATCTCATGGTAGAGGGTGGATCAGGTACTAATGACCTGAACAATGCTTATGATATTACAGGTCTTGGTATTGACATAGCAGCAAAGATTATTTATCGTGCAGAAGCTGTTTATGCTACAGAAAATACTAATTATGAAGGTTTCCGTGAGGATGCTATAGAGGCTGCAAAAGATCTTTATGGTGACGGTTCTTTGGAAGTTATCACTACAACAAATGCTTTCTTTGCAGGTGGAGTAGGTGCTGCTTATGGCCAGGTAAATTACTGCGCTTCTAAGGGTAATAACTCTCACTACGAATGGATTGCTGGTGTCAAGATTGGCACTTTCACAAACACCTCAGGTGCTGCTGGTTATTCAGGCTACACAAACATGACTATTAACGTTACAGCAGGCCAGAATTACGACGTAACTCTTACTCCTGGTTTCCGCGATGATAGCTTCAAAGAATACTGGAGAATATGGATTGACTTTAACCATGATGGAGACTTCGATGATGACGGTGAACTCGTTTTTGCACCAGATGGAAGTAAAACTACTGTAAATGGAACATTGTCTATACCTGCTAATGCTCAAGCAGTTACAACTCGTATTCGTATATCCATGAAGTACAAGTCAGCTCCTAATCCTTGTGGAACTTTCTCTTATGGTGAGGTAGAAGACTATACAATAGAAATTTCTGCTGGAAATAATAACAATAATAATAATAACGATAGTATAGCTCCTACAGCTCCATCTAATCTTACAGCTTCTGATATAACAGCAACAACTGTAGACCTTACCTGGAACGCATCTACTGATAATGTTGGTGTAACTGGTTATAATGTTTATAGGGATGATTCTTTGGTACGTAGCGTATCCGATACAACAGCACACGTTACAGGCCTGGCTGCAGGTACAACTTATACTTTCTATGTAAAAGCAAAAGATGCAGCTGGTAATCTTTCTGCACCTAGCGATTCAGTCACAGTTACTACATCGAACGAAACTGGCGGTGCTATGCCTACAGGTTACTGCTCTTCTAAGGGTAATAATGCTAACTATGAATGGATTGATTACGTTGGCATAGGATCTATTGATAATTCTACAGGTAGCAATGGTGGTTATGCAGACTTCACAAATCTTTCTACTAATGTTAACCGTGGTAGTAGCTATGACCTGACAGTTAGTGCCGGCTTTTCTTCTATTAGCTATACAGAATATTGGTCTGTTTACATTGACTGGAACCGTGATGGAGACTTCGATGATGATGGAGAAAGAGTTGCCCGTGGTAATTCTAGTAGTTCAGGAAATATAGTATCTACTATTGATGTTCCAGGAGATGCTTCTTTAGGTACAACACGTATGCGCGTATCAATGAAATTTGACTCTTACCAGACACCTTGTGAGACATTCGCTTATGGTGAGGTAGAAGATTATGCCCTGGTAGTTGGTGAAGGTCTTACATACACCAACAATACTGGTGCACAGGGCGAACGCCTCAGCGACAATGGCAAGGTAACTGTTTATGATGTATATCCTGTTCCTTTCGATGATGTATTGAACCTGTATGTACCACAGGCTGGTGAGAATATGTCATACCAGGTAGTAGATGTTATGGGTAAGGTTGTTAAATCTGGTAAGATTTCGGCAAATGTACTGCGTATTAATACATCTGACCTGTCAAGAGGCGTTTACTTGATTCGCATTAATGACGGTCAGAAGATCATAACACACAAGGCTATCAAGAAATAATTATATTGCTTGCTTTGCTTTTATGGCCGCCCATAGGGCGGCCTTTTTTATTAGGGTTGAGTCAAATGACAGTGTTTTCTCGTGGAGATGTTTAGTAAGAAGTTTTGTATATTATTGTTAATTAGCTAGTTAAAGTTGTTCTTTGTTAATCCCTAACCTCTAAATTTTGAGGAATAAATTATAGCGTCTCATAAAAAATCTAGGTAGCATAGTGAAGGCCCAGCTTTCACTATGCTATTGCTGCTTGCTAGCAGCAGCTAACTATAATACTTGAGGCTATCCCAAAAGTGCTTTAGCCTAAATATTACAATGTAAAGGTATGTTAACTTATTATTAATCAGTAAGATAATGATTCAGTGATTCTCGTGTTTCTAGAGAGCTTGCGCATAAAATTTTTGAATGCTTTACTGTGTTTTTATACAAAAGCTATTGTAAAATATTTTTAAGTAATCGATTTATTATCAGTGTAAAAACAAATAAGTTTGACGTTAAAATTATTATTAAGTTGTTACCGGCCAAATAATGTAACTTACAAAAGGTATTAGCCACACTAAAAAATATAAAAACGGGCGGTGGCCGAAGGCCACCGCCCGTGGAGAATTGTTGTTCACAAGATTATTGGCTTGATTCGAAAGCCTTTAAGCTTGTTTTGCAACTTTTTTTGCAAAGAAGGTTTTCTGGATAAGGTCGTAGAAGATAATCAGACCACCGAGAATCATCATACCATCAGGTAATAGACGGAACCACATCCAGTTCTTCATTGGTTCTACTGCATCGCGCAGGCGTGCGAAGAAATAACCCTGGTTGAATGCCAGTTCTGTCTGGTGTATACCAATGATGTATGTTGGCAATGCGAAGAGAATCACACCAATTGTCAGCAGCCAGAAACCCCACTTACTTATCTTCTCGTTCCACTCCAGACCATTAGCCAGGGAGTTAGTACGGGATGTCATGTAAATGAAAGCTATAGCCACATAACCAAATGCTCCAAGCAGAGCAATATGGCCGTGAGGCATGATCAGATAAGTACCATGTGCGTAGTAGTCAATAGTTGGTGTGTTGATGAGCATGCCGAAGAAACCAGCACCAATCCAGTTGAGGATAGCAGAACCAGCGATCCACATGAATACTGTGTTAAACTCGTTCTTCTTACCTTCCAGACGCTGTTCCCTCTGATTCTTCATTGCTTCAACGATCATCAAAGCAAGTGGTAATGGCTCGAGAGCTGAGAAAATACCACCAATTGCGATCCAGTACTGGTCAAGGCCCTGCCACCAATAGTGGTGTCCTACTCCCAGTGTACCACTCAGAGCAATGAGGAAGAGCTCGAATATCATGGTACGGACAGCTGTCTTGTGAGAGATAAGACCAAGAGATACTGTGAAGAAGGCGATTGTACCTGCAGCAAACATCTCAAATGTCAATTCTACCCACAGGTGAATTACCCACCAACGGTAATAATCATCAACAGAATAGTTAGGCATGACCTTGGTTAGAGGCATCATACCTGCTATATACAATGTAGCAATAGCAAAAGCTGCCCAGATAATTGTGCTAACAATAGGATTGTTCTTAGCAGCCTTGCGAATCAGTGAGAATACAAGCAAGAACCAGAATACCAGACCTGCTACAAGTCCAATATCCCAGGCTCGACCAAGGTTAATAAGCTCACGTCCTTCGTTACCGAACCAGAACCATGATTCACGCAGATGTCCAGTAGCACCCATGTACAGGCCGTAAAGAGCACCAACAGCTACTACGAGAAGTGCTATCCACAGTACATCAACGAGCCATGGATATTTATGATCCTTATTGGCTACCCAAGGAGCAACGAGCATACCACCTACGAGCCATCCTACTGCTACCCATAGGATTGCTATCTGAGTATGCCATGAACGGGCTACGTTGAATGGGAAAATCTTTTGGGAGATGATAAAATCTTTGGCTGGTTCTGTATATAAATGAGCTAAATAACCGCCTATGAATAGCTGTACTACGAATAGTGCAGCCACTATTGGGACATATTTAAGCAATTTTTTCTGTGATGGATAGAGGCTGTTGATTTTGATAGCAGGTTGCAGCTCTTCATCTTTCTTGAATAAATATTCATAAGCGATGTAAATAACAATAATTGTCAAGGTCCACAGAAGCAAGAATTCCCACAATGATATTTTGTGGTTAATAAATTCCAAGTTCTGGTCAATTTCCTTAACAAATGGCCAGTTGTTAGTCCATGTACGGTCTGTGCCA
Organism: Bacteroidales bacterium; assembly: GCA_027031265.1. Classification (GTDB taxonomy): domain Bacteria; phylum Bacteroidota; class Bacteroidia; order Bacteroidales; family S143-33; genus S143-33. Next base: position 4,660 of record JALVRO010000235.1, read on the forward strand.
GTACGTTTGGTAGAAGCCAGTAACTGACCCCAGTCAAAGAAAGCAGCTATTTTTTTTGCTTCATCAGGTGTGATAAATCCGCCTGGATAAGCACGATCCTTATCACCATCAACAAGCATCTTAACCACATAAGCTACATTACGTTTGAATGCCTCTGTAGAGGCTACAGTGTATTTAACAACCTCGCCAAGTCTGGTCTGTTCTTTAATGTCTTGTTTAACTCTTTCTTTAACAGCACCAAGCTCGGTGTTTGTGAGCTGGTCCCTACTTTTGTCAAACATATCACGGGCATAGTAATCAAAGAGGTACTGTACACGGTTATGAAGTAAGTCAGCTGGAAAATCAGGTCCCATATATGCACCCATACCAAGCATAGTACCCCAGTCCATCAGGTCAAATTCCTGGAAATATTGCTTACCCTGGATGACATCATCATAAGTATAAAGAACCTGTCCATCAGCACCTACTACCTGTTTTGGAATAGGTGGTACCTCTTTGTGCAGATTGACAGTGTAGAAAATCAGAGCACTGACCATAATAATGGCCACAACCCAAAAAGCGACCATTAGATTTTTTTTGGTCATGAACTTGTCAAGCAGTCCCTGTTTCATAAAGCATCAGTTTTAGAGTTTGATAAAAAGTTGTTATAAAAAATATTACTCAAAAGTAATATTTAGTTTTTTTAAAACCAAAAAAAATAAAAACTGCTATAATTAATAGAAAATAAGTTTGTTATTATTAATAATTATGAGGAAATAAGCCATTTGATTGCTTCGTCTTCTTCGTTGAAAAAGGCTCTTTTTAGCTTACCACCTACTTCTCTAAGCGCCTTTTCGTTAAGCATTTTCAGACCAATGGTAGTGAGAATGTCGCGCGAAAGAACGTAAGCGACTTTTTCTGTACCTAGTTCAATAATACGCGGGGTTAGCTCTTTGGCCACAAATTGTTGATACTCTTCTGTGAATGGGTAGACAATATCCTTGGTAATCTGGAGAAGTCTTTTGGGCTTGACTTTAGCTATCTCTTTAAAGACTTTACGGGTAAGTTCTATACCCTCTTCTACGGGAAAGGTGGATACCTGTGGGGTCCAATGAATTTTTGCCAGCTCGTTTTCTTTGTCAAAATAGATCTTTACCTCTGGCAAATCAAAAATAAGTTCCATAAAAACGAGTGATTATTAGTTTAGACAAAGGTAGAAAAAATTTATAAAAATTCTAAATTTTAACCGAATTATTCATGATAATTCTGACATTCAACTACTGTATCTTAATCACAGCATGCTATACATGCCTATAACCATCGCTTTTTTCTTTAAGTTTCTAACTATGGATTTAGAAATAAAACGGATTCTTTTTTTATACTTGTGAATATACGAGAAAAACTAAACAGATCCGGGTAATTTTACAATCTTATCCCAGAAAGGTTCAGATGGTTTGCACACTATTATATGTTTTTGATAAAACTTATGAATTATTCGGGTTAAACTGCGATTTTTCCAGGTGTGAGCTTATCATTTTGCGTGCGAGTAAAATTATACCAACAAAGTAAAATATGAAAATAGTTAACCAGATACTTTTGCCAGAGAAAATAAATGCATCATAAATTGCATGGACCAGAATTGCAGCAATTAGAGCTAGTGATATATTCAGGACTTTTTTGTTACCGAATTTGGCCATTGAGAAGAAGAAACCTTGTGTAATACCCATTATAAAGTGCGCAGGTACGGCTAATACGGCTCTAATAATGCCTGTTGATACATTTGCTTGCATAACATAAAGGATGTTTTCGATAGTAGCGAAGCCAAGGCTTATAGCTGAGGCATACACTATACCGTCGAACCATTCATTGAATTCTTTGTTTTTGTAAATAAACAACAAGAAAGGCAGAAATTTAATGATTTCCTCTGGTATAGCGGCATGCCATAGTGCCATCACAAAGGCTCTTGCAAAGGTTAATTCTTTTTCGCTTGAGCTGGATGTGAAATTCAGTATCACATAAAGGAAGATCAAGATAATTGCAGCAGCTGCGCCCAGACCAAATGCCCTGAGCACAGCTTTCAGGGGTTCACGTTCATATTTATCCTGTAGATAAATATACAGTAATAACATCAGGCCCGGTGCAAGGGCTAGGGATAATAATGTCATTGTGATTTATTTATTGTCCAAAGATTTCCTGTAATTTATCCATGAGCTTCTGCCCACGTAGGTTTTTTGCAATAATTCTGCCCTTTGGATCGAGCAGAAAATTTGATGGTATAGCATTGACGCCATATTTTCTAGCTGCCTGACTCTGCCAGCCTCTCAGGTCGCTGACATGGTACCATTTGCCCAGGCCGTCAGCCTGTATTGCATTGATCCATGATTGTTTGTTTCTGTCCAGAGACACGCTAAAGATTGTGAACCCTTTGGAATGGTATTTTTCGTATGCTTTTACAAGGTTTGGGCTTTCTATACGGCAAGGACGGCACCATGATGCCCAGAAATCGACCAGGACATAATTGCCCCTTGTCTGGGATAGATGTATAGTATCTCCCTCAGGATTAGGCAGAGCAATTTCGGGAGCAGGGGTGCCCAGGCGTGTCTTGCCATAAGCTTCTACGCTTTCTATGTATTGCTTCACGTAAGGGTTCCTGGCATAAGGTTTTAGACTCTGGGCTAATTTTTGGTGCACATCATAATATTTGTCCAGTGGTAATTGTTGTGCAAGTATAATTGAGGATACTTTGCCCAGATTTTTCTGTATGAGCTGTGCATATTCTTGTTTTTGTTTATCCTGTAATTTTTTGCGATACGCCTCTAATTCTTGATTGATCTGGCGGTCTATATCCCTGGCATCGAGTATAACCTTTGTGAGGCTGGAGCCAGATATTTGGGAATTAGCTGGATTTTTTGCATCGAGAGTAATGGACACCTTGTCTCCTGGCTGTAATACCAGCATAACGTATTTTTGCTGGCTGATCATTAAACCGAAAAAGTCTGGATATGAGAGAGTAAGTTCTAGTTTGAATGTGCCATCTTCTTTAACCTCAGACTCAGCAACGTCTTTTTTCTCAACCAGTTGTTTGAGCCATACTTTGCTGACATTATTTGAAGTGTTGACTATTTTGCCCTGCACTGTAACGTTTTGACCAATCAGGAAATAGCTTGATATTAAAATGTTTAGCAGGAGTAATGTGATTTTTTTCATCATGATAATTCTTTTTGAAAATTTGATTGAAAAGTTAGTAAAAAATTAGATAATTCCCTGCACAGCTTCCAGGTCTTTTAGCCCGCTACCTGTTGAGAGTACGATATTAACAGAGTTTACGGGTATCTGGTTTTGTTCCCAGAAATTAAGAAATCCTGCGAAAGCAGCAGCTGCTGCAGGTTCGGCAAAGATACCAGTATTTCTAGCCAGTATTTTTGATGATTTGAGGATTTGTTCATCGCTGACAGATGTAATTTCTCCATTGTATTTACACAGAAAATCTCTTGCCATATAAAAATTGCGTGGAATATCAACAGAGATGGAATCTGCTATTGTGTGGCTGGGAGTGAATTCAAAGGCATTATGATATACATTGTTAATCAGATTAGAGCTGCCCTGAGCCTGTACAGCGACGATCACGGGCATACGGTCAATAATACCCAATCTGAGCATGTCTTCGTAACCTTTGTACACACCTGAAATTATTACGCCGTCACCTACTGGGACAAATATTTTATCGGGGACGGACCGTAAATCGTGAAAAATTTCGAATGAAACAGTTTTTTTGCCTTCTATTGTCAGCGGATTAAAGGCAGTGTTTCTATTATACCAGCCATGTTTGCGGGTAGCTTCAATACTCAGGTCAAAGGCCATGTCATAATTTCCATCGACTGTGTGGAGTTCTGCTCCATACATAAGTATTTGTGTGAGTTTGGCCTTGGGAGCAGAGGCAGGTACATAGATTATAGCATTTTGACCTTGGGCTGCAGCAATACCGGCAAGACTGCTACCAGCATTGCCTGTCGAAGCTGCTACTATTGTGTCAATGCCGTGTTCTCTTGCGAAAGCTGATACAACAGCCGAAGCACGGTCTTTGAAAGAAAAGGTTGGATTCTGAGAATCATCTTTGAGATAGAGGTCAAAGTTCAGGTCCTGTCCCTCGAGCCTGTCTATGAGATACATAGGTGTTTTGCCAATACGTAAGTTGGGTAATGATTCGAGAGAATTTATTGGCAGAAGGGGTAAAAATTCTTTTTGCCATAGCTGGTCAAAATCTATTGAAATGTTCTGGTAATCGTAAATTACTTTTAACACTCCTTTAGGTGGTAAATCTGGCTCGTTTGTTTGTTCACATTTAGGGCAGAGGTACATTACACTGTCACTATGATATTCCTGTCCACATGTTGTGCATTTATAATGGAATTTCATTGCGGTCAGATTTTTATTTTCTCACGTGTGCCTTTTTCGCCAAATATAACAATGTGGTCATAGCCTGCAGCCTTGACAAAGTCAATAGCTTTGTCCCAGTATTTTCCAAAGTCACCGGGACTGTGTACGTCACCATTAATGGTTATATCAATGCCAAGTTTCTGGGCTTCTATGAGTGTCCACAGATCTGGTACAAATTCGTCGGATAATCCACGGTAAAAGCTACGAGCATTGACTTCCAATACAGTCTGTGACAGGCTGATAATGTACAAAGCTATTTTGATAAGGTCTCGGTACCATTTTTCCTCTGTGTTGATGATGCTGCCAAGGCGTTTGTTGTATTTTTCCAGCAATGTCAGATGTGCCACAATATCTGGATGGTCTTTGGTAATCATCTCTATTACAAGGTGATAGTAATCTTGTGCGAGTTTTTGCACATTATTATCATAAATATTCTTGAGTCCACGCATGAATGTATCTGATGATTTATCTATATTAAATGGTGTGCCGTCTGCAAAATTATTCACATAATGCACACTGCCTACTATTACATCAAAATCCATATCACGTAGAAAGCTAATCTGCTTTATTCCAGGCAGGTAGTCAGCTTCTAAACCTTTGAGTACTATGATTTTGCCATTGAATTTTTCCTGTACTTTTTCCAGGTCTTTCAGATACGACATCATCCTGTCATAGGGCATATTCCATGCAGAAGGGAAAGGTACAGGACCATGGTCTGTAATGGCCAGACGCTGGAAATCATGCTCTATTGCAGCCTGGACTATTTCTTCAATGGACACTTTGCCGTCGCTGTAAGTAGAATGCGTGTGATAACAGGTTTTTATCATAACAGTTGACTTTTTACTATGTGTTTAACAAAGGTAGTTTAAAAAAACATAAAAAAAGCAAAAAACTGTTTATGTATTTTTGTAAAGGAGGCTGTCCAGTGCCAGGGGCCTGGCCTTTTAGCCTGAAATGGGCTTTACTGGACAGCCTCCGTGTGGTATTTTATGTCAACCACCTATTTCTTGATTCCATAGTATTCGTACATACTAGTACGGTGATTGAATTCGTCTATAAGTTGATCCCATCGCTGTGTCTGGGAGAATATTTTTTGCCATATATTGCGATCGTACCATAGCTGATTGAGGTCTTCTAGTTCTTTTTTCTGTTGCTCAATCCATGTGTAATATTTGAGGTTGTGGATAGTTTTACGGTCCTGGTAATCAAGTTCTTTGATATAATCTGTTTGTTGCCCCACGAGAGCTTTCTCGAAGTCACGTGCAGCCTGTAAGTATGTGTATTCTCCATTAAGTTCCCTTTGTTCCTGTATACGTGATTGATACAGGTCCATGGAGTCTGTAGCAACTGTGATGATTATGTCGTCACCTGTGAGCTCGAAATATTTAGCTGTTTTTATTGCAGATAGCATGTTTGCGATACTGGAGATACCGAGGAGGTGGAGTTGGTTGACTGTTTGTTCTGGCACACCTTGTTCTATAAGGAATTTATGGCCTTGTGGTTCATTGAATAATCTCATGAGACGTATTGTGTCCTCATCATCGATAGCTGTCACAACGTCTGTGTTTTTAACATTATGAATCCATGGCACGTGTTTATCTCCAATACCTTCTATTCTGTGACCACCAAAGCCATTCATATACAGGGTAGGACACTGGAGGGCTTCGGAGGCAACGACTTTTATCAGAGGGAATTTTGAACGGAGGTAATCACCAGTAGCAATTGTACCTGCTGAACCAGTAGCAGAGACAAATGCAGCGAGGTTGGAGTTTTCTTTTTTTAGTGAGTTAAATACTTCTTCGGCAGCAGGGCCTGTGATTGTATAATGCCACACAGCATTACCAAATTCTTCGAATTGGTTAAAAATAACACATTCTTCGCAGGTCTCCCGTAGTTCCCATACCTTGTCGTAGATTTCTTTAACATTTGACTCACAACCAGGGGTAGCAATGACCTCTGCCTGCACATAATCCCGTAGCCATTCGAATCTTTCGCGACTCATCTCTTCGGGGAGTATAGCAATAGCGTGCACATCCATAATTTTGGAGTCAAAGGCACCACCGCGACAATAATTGCCAGTAGAAGGCCAGACAGCTTTGTGGTAAGTGGGGTCGAACTGACCAGTAACGAGGCGGGGAACCAGACAGCCATAAGCAGCTCCTACTTTATGGGCTCCTGTAGGAAACCATTTTCCTATTAGCATAACGATCCGGGCATCCACACCCGATAGTTGCTTAGGTATTTCGAGGTAATTAACTGGTCCATAGAGGCCTCCTTTTTCCTTTGGTTCATTATGCCAGGTGATCCTGAAAAGATTGAGAGGATGCAGGTCCCACAGACCTATATTTTTTAGTTGTTCTTTGATTTGTTCTGGTACTAGGTTAATAGGGTCGCGTTGTTGGGCAAATGTAGGAAGGAGAATCTTTTTTTCCTGGTAACGGCGAACTGCGTTTTGCAAAGTTTTTTCGTCTTTTACCTGGGTTATAAGTTCAATCATGACATAAAGTTTTATTGTTTGTTTGATTTTGTAATTTTGCAAAATAATGAATTGTCAGAAAAAAGAATTAAAAAGTTGATGAAAAAGTTTCCCAGTGAAATAAGTAAAGAACAGATCAAGCAGCTACCATTGATTCATTTTCCAGGACAGATACATATAATAGACAAGCCAGATAAGATAGATTTTGCGTATAAACGTCTGAAGCAAGCTGATATTTTAGGTTTTGATACAGAGACACGTCCTTCTTTTCGTAAGGGTCAGTCTTATTCTCTTTCTTTAGTGCAGTTGGCTACAGGAGAAGAGAGTTTTTTATTCCGTATAAATATGATTTCTTTTCCTGATGAGCTTCGTGATATACTGGAGGATGAGAGGATAATAAAGATTGGCTTTGATCTGAGTTCAGATTTTCATCAACTACGTCGTGTGGTCAAGGATATTCAACCACGTGGTTTTGTTGATTTGCAGAAATACGCCAGGGAATTTGGTCTAAAGAATATGAGCCTGAAAAAGCTAACAGCGATTTTGCTTGGTCACAGGCTCTCCAAGCGCCAGCGACTGTCCAACTGGGAACAAAAACATCTCACCGAAGGTCAGATGGTTTATGCTGCTACAGATGCCTGGGTGACTCTGAGGCTATACCAGGAGCTGAAGAGGTATGAATAGATGAATCAAGCTCCATAGAGCGCTGGCATTCTCTCGACTATTAGTAGCAGGGCCATGCCCATAGCAGCACCAGAGAGAACAAGGTTCCATTCCCTTTGTTTGATATGTAATTTATTAAGGAACAGAAGGTTAACCAGCAAGACGATAATTATAACAACTAACTGGCCTATCTCTAATCCTATGTTAAAGGCAAACAGGGGGATGACAATATGATTCTGCATGCCGAGCATGTATTTCAGATAATTGGAGAAACCCAGGCCATGAATAAGTCCGAAAAACATAGCTATAAAGTATTTTATCCAGTGAAGACGTGGATCGAAATCTTCACGTAATTTGAACAAATTGGCCAGGCCTGTGAGGAAAATAGTTACAGCAATGAGTACTTCTATCAGGGCTGAGGGTACGTAGATTATGTTTAGTGTAGCCAGAGCAAGCGTTGTGCTATGACCGATTGTGAAAGCCGTAGCCAGTATAAGTACTTTCTTCCATTCACGGAGGGAATAAACAGCGGTCAGGGCTGTAATAAACATTATATGGTCAAAAGCTTCCAGATTTAAAATATGATGCACACCCAGTTTGAAAAAGAAACCAAACATAAAATCAAAATTAATGTTTTACAGAAACATAAAAAATAATTAGATTTCAGAAAAATTATAGCAATGATCAAGATCTTTGTGGCGGTAATAACACTGCTGTTGTGTCATCCTGTGCATCTGACAGTAACAAATGTAGAATATTTTGCCAAAAAGAAATACTTTATCATACAAATTCGTTTTTTCAGGGATGACCTGGAGAAAGCAATTTCTTTAGATACAGGTGTAAAACCTGATTTCAGGCATGGAGGCAGGCAGGAACAGGAACTATTGCTCTCTTTTATAAAAAAGTATTTGACCATAAATATCGATGGACATAAATTAGATGCAGATTATCAGCTTGAGGATTATCATCTGGAAGATATTACCTTGTGGGCCAGGGTAAAGGTAAAGTACAGAGAGGGTCGTATTGGTAATGTCAGGATTGTTAATAGATTAATGTTAAATCTTTATCCAGATCAACAAAATTTATTAATCTTTGTATATAATAACCGTCAAAAAGGTCTGACTTTTAATCGCAAACACACTCAGCAAGCTTTAAGATTTTAGTTTTATGAAAAAAGTAGCTTTAATATACACACTGTTACTGGTTTCTTTGTTTTCATTTGGCCAGGACACGGTGAAACTTTATCCAATAGAGCTGCCAGGGCAGCAGTTAAGAGAGATTTCTATTAGCTATGATGGTACACATTTATTGCTGTTGACTAACCAGCAAGATGCTTATTATCTTTATGAATATGTGAGGGATGGCAGGGGTAATTGGTCAGAGCCAAAACAGATTTTTTCCATTTCTTATGAGATTCAGGGGCCAGCTTATAGTCCTGGTAACAACCGTATTTACCTGGCGGTGAAGATGAGTGGTGATTTCGACATTTATTATATGGATAGGACACAGGAAGGGTGGACAGATCCTAAATTGGTTGATTCGACACTGTCTTCGTTTCACGATGAGCGTAGCCCAATGATTGACCCACAGGGACGAATACTTTATTTTTCGCGTGATGAAGGGGAAAAGGAGCCATGTACGCATTTATTTTTCTCTGTTTGGCACCATGGTCACTGGCAAAAACCACAAAAGCTTGTGGCTCCTATTAATCTTGGATGTGAGGATTATCCGCGATTGGCTGTGGATGGCCAGAAGATTTTTTTTATTTCACACAGGGAGTCTTATAAGTCATTTGATATTTATTACACAAAAAAATTAACCCAGGAAATTTATACCACACCACAGAGATTTGGCTTTTCGCACAATCGTTTTGATGAGATTTCACCTGCCTATGACCCTGTGCTGAATGCTTTGCTTTTTGTACGAAAACATAAGGGCGAGTTAAAGGTTTTTTACGTTAAGATGAATTCACAATTTAAACCTGAGCCTGTTAGTGTACTCAAGGGCAAGATTGTGGACAAAGAGACTGGGCAGCCTCAGCAAGCTGTGGTCTCTGTGCTTAATCCTATTACCAATTCCCCTTTGAGCCAGAGGACAACCAGGACAGGCCAGTACCAGCTTATTTTACCACAGAAAACAAAATATACTATAGAGGTCACGGGTCGTGGTCTATCAACTAGCTTTCTCAACTGGGATTCCCGTATACTGGATAGCACAGAGACAGAGCAATATAATTTCCAGCTTTTCTCCAGAGTAAATCTTCAGCTTAATATTTTCGATAAACTCATCTATGACCGTCTATCAGCGGATATAAAGATAATTGACAGTCTAAGCGGGGATAGCCTAGATGTAGAGCCACAGGAGCTTGACAAGGGTAAATATTTAATCAGGCTACCAATAGGGGGTTATTATTCTGTGCACCTGACCAAGGAAAATTATAATCCTTATTCTTTTGCTCTGGATTTGCGAGTGCCTATACTATACCAGAATCTGGAGAAAGACGTGGATATGGAGCCTCGTTTGCAGAGGGTTGTACTGAAGGTAGTAGATGCTTTTTCGCAGCGGGGTGTGGAGACAGAGGTGGAAGTAGTCAGTAAAAAGACTGGTGCGCGCTTCAAGACAAAACTCAAGACTGACGCAGAAGGCAATGTTGTGCTGTTCCTCAAAAAGGGTGATGTGTACGAGATTTCTATAACACCGCGTGGTTATACTTTTTATTCACAGGACCTGAGTCTGGAGGAAGACACAACGCCTCCACAAGAGATTGTGGCCAAGATTAAGCCTCTGGAAAAAGACCTTAAAATGCAGTTTCACAGTATTACCTTTGAGCTTAACTCTGCAGATCTTAAAGAGGAGGCTTTCCCTGTATTGGACCAGTTGGTCAAGTTCCTCAAACAGAATCCAGGGATAAAAGTGGAGATTTCTGCCCACACTGATGATCTTGGCTCTGAACAATATAATCAGAAGTTGTCTCTCAGACGCGCTAATGCTGTGGTAGAATATCTCAAGGAACATGGCATTAGCTCCGACAGAATGATAGCTATAGGCTATGGTGAGAGCCGTCCTCTCGTACCAAATGATTCTGATGAGCATAGGGCAATGAACCGCCGTGTAGAGTTCAAAATAATAGAAATAAAATGATTAAACTATGTATTTGAAATTCAAGTATATAATTATACTATTTTTATTGTCTTTGATAGTATATGATTCTGAGGCACAACATCTCAGATACAAAGATATCTTTGAGGTGGTTAGCTCTGGAGATTATGTTCTCGGTTATAGTTTACTCTTCGAATATCAGAAGAATAATCCAAGTTTTGCAAATACTTATTTTCAGTTAGGACTGATCTCGTATTATAATATTAAAAAGGCAGATCCTTTCCTTGAGTATAAAAAGATTAAGTATTTTCATTACAATATTCATCTTTTCTGGAGTCTGGCTAAGAAATACATTAATGACGACAATTCTGAAGTGTCGCGTAATAGAAAATATTTCCTCAATGTCCCTGAGCTTGCACAGATTAAGAGGGTAAAAGCCGAAGATGTGCTTCGCTTCATTGATACACACTTGCAAGAAGTGGATGAGTATGTCAGGGAACTGGATAAAATTTATGGCTTGTTTTATCAAATGGTTAGTGATTATACAGCATGTGTGGATTACTATAGAACAATAATTTCGCATTATAATAAGCTCAAAGATCTATACCTGGCACCAGAGAGTGAAATTTTCCCCCGATTGGATACATTGCAACGTTTGTTTGACTCTACGATGAGCATGTATGAACTGTACAAAGCAGCCCTGGAGTCTTACCCCTTGAAAAAATATAATCAGCGTTTGGTGCTGCGACCGATAACCCTCTATCGTCTGGAAGGTGTCACAAGTACTGATTTCTTGAGCGATACACTGCTATTCTGGGATTATGGCCAGTGGAATAAACAGACTCGAAAAGTAATTACTTCAGAGATTCTCAAACTCAGGTCCAATATTGAGTTACATTTCAATAAACTTACCAAGACCGAGAACTCCTTTCTCAGGCAGACAAAGTATTCTGATGATTATACAGGATATTTCCTGCCTACACAGATTCTCTTTCAGATAGAGAAATACGACATTAACTCGATCGTCGGAAACATTCTAAAATACAAAAAAGCAAAAACAGACCTTTTGGCTTTCCGTCTGCATAAATTTAATGATACTACTGATACGACTGTCAAGCTCGTTGCCAGGGCTAATTTTTATTCACAGGAAAAACAGATGTTCCATTCTTTGGACTCAATGCTGGATGTTATAAAGAGTCTTGATAATGAGGTGAATATTCACAAATACAAGGACTTTTTTAACTTGCATTTTTCTGATGGATTGGTGTCTTATATTACAGGAGAGAGACATTTGCTGAAAGATCTTGAGCGAAAAGACCGAGACCATTTTAAGTATTTCATTTTCCGTGATGTGTTTAATTATTCGTTTGATTCGGCTTTTGTGATGTACCGTGGCGATACTTTACGTCTTTATCCATGGTTAGGCCATATTGCACCATTTGTTACAATGGATATAGGGCATGATCCTTTGTATAATATCTATGTGGCAGGTGTAACGCAGAGAGGTGGTTCATGGAGTGTCTTTGTGGCAAAAGTCACAAAAGGTACAGTACAATGGCTCAAGGCTATAGCTGTAGAACACGGCTATGTGGTGCCAATAGTGCGTGTTTTCCCTTATACAGATGGTGTGGTGATAGATGTGTATCAGGTAGATAACCAGGGCAAGGGTTACAATGCTTTTTACCGTTTTGATCAGCTGGGTAGCAAAGGTTTTACACTGCGCTCCCAGGTCAGGTTTGTTCCACGCTATATCTACTATGACGATATTAATGGCTATCTAATTTCGGCATATAAAGGGATGGATAGAGATAAATGGTATGGTTCTGATTCCCTTGTCATAGAAAAATGGGAGGTTGGTCAAAAACATCTGGTGTGGAGACACAGCTTTGCCCAAGACGGCCAGTTGGTTAATATTCAGCGCTTTGATAGTGTTTATTATGCTTTTGTTAATTATACAAGGTTTAGTGACCAGAGCGGCAGGGCCTTTAGCAGTAATTCGAATAGTGTGGGAGTGGTCAGGATTACAGAATCTGGAGATGTATTGCAGTTTAGGCCTTTGCAGAAATTAAATGGTATTTATCTGATCTATGCTCTCAAACTGACCAGTAGAAAGATAGACTTGCTGGGCTTTGACTCAGCTCCATTCCCTTTACAAAAGAGAAAGTTTGACCAATTACCACAGCTCAGATCCATAATAATAAACAAGTTTTAGGATATGGTGTAAATTTTGCATAATTTAGTGAGGTAAAATAAGTTTTTCCCAATGAGGACTATTATACTTGCTATATTGCTGTTTATCTCACAGTTTGCAGGGGCACAGATCCTGAAAAATATCGGTATTATTCCGTTTGTAAATAATTATACTGCTGAGGATTATAGAGCTGAGAAACAGAATTTTTGTATAATACAGGACAACCGTGGACTCATTTATGTGGCTAATATTGATGAAGCGATCCTGGTCTATGATGGTTCGCAATGGTCCAAGATAAAGGTCCCCAATACCCCTGTGATTTCCTTGAGCAAAGCCTTTGATAACATCATTTATGTTGGTGCTAAAAATGATCTTGGCTATCTGCAGCACACCTCTAATCATGGGCTTGTATATAAATCGATTAAGCACCTTATACCTGAGAAGCAAAGAGTATTTGGTAAGGTCTGGCAGGTAGATTATACCAAAGATTCTACTATTGTTTATCTCTCGTCGTTGTATTTGTTTCTTTATAAGAATGGTAAGCTCAGAAGTGTTTATATTGATTCTGTCGCACCAAGGAGCCTGTTTCTCAGGATGTTCAAGGTTAATAATGAGCTTTATTTTTCGCTCAAATACAAAGGCTTGTATAAATATACCCCAGATTCCCTTGTTTTCATTAAGGGCTCGCAAAAACTGTGGCCCAGCATGACAATGCTTCCTTATCCACAGGGACAGATATTGATTTTTTCTTTTTTTGATGGTTTTTATTTATACGATGGTTCCAGGATAAGAAAAATTGAGACACCTGTTGATAGTTTTTTGATAAAAAATGTTTATCGTGCAATATCTGTGACAGGCCGTTATTATGCCTTTGCGCTGGTACGGGGAGGTGTGCTGGTAACAGATTTAATGCTTAGACCTATCCAATATCTTGATGTGAACACAGGCCTTTATAATGATAAGGTTCAGAATTTATTCCTGGATAAGGATGATAATCTGTGGCTGGCACTGGATAATGGTATTGCTTCGGTACATTTGTTCTCGCCTTTTACACTCTTTGACCACAATTATGGATTTAAGAAGTCTACAAAGACTTTTTCTGCTTTATTATGTCGTGATACCCTCTACATTGCCAATTCAGATGGGTTGTATGCACGGCGTTGGTATGGTTATGAAGACAAGACAAAGCCTGTGGAGCACTTTGTGCAGATTCGTAATGCCAATACCAAGACGTATGTAATCCGTAAGGTAGATGATGCTATTCTGGCATCCAGTGATTTAGGCCTTTACCAGGTTAAGAATGGCCAGGCGTATTTTATCACAAATGACCGTACTGTCAGGAATTTTATACAGTTACGCTCCAATCCTGATATTATTATTGGCGTTTCCAACTCTTTACTATTATTTAAACGTGATAAAAGAGGAAGATGGCATTTTGTGCAGAATGTTAAAAATTTTAATTACCCAATACGCTATATAGCCGAGGATACAAGTGGCTTTATCTGGGGCTCGGAGAGCACATTTGGCGTTTATAAAATTTATCTCAACAAGACTTATGATTCTGTCAAACGGGTGGTTGTTTATAACGATGACAATGGCCTGCACGGATTGCCAGCACAGTATAAGAATTTTGTTTATCCTCTTGGTGAAAAAATAGTTTTTGCTACTATTGATGGACTTTATCAATATGAACGCAGAGCAGATTTGTTCGTACCAATGGAAAACCTGAATAAGGTTATTGGGCAAAAAGGGTCTATTAACTTTGTTTTCCAGGATAGTAAGGATAATATCTGGTTTAAACAATTGATAATCAGTGATGAGCAAAAATACTGGATTCTTGGTATCTTGCAAAAAACAGATAAAGGCTATCATCTGGTAAGAGCACCATTTTATCCATTTATTAACAAGGTGTTCTCTTTTGCACAGCTGGATAAAAATTCTTATCTGATAGGTTCAGAAGGAGGATTTATTCATTACGATAGTCGTATTAACGAAGACTGGCAGCGTCCCTTCGAAGCAATTATCCGCACAGTAAAAATTATTAATGCAGATTCTATAATCTTTATGGGTTACGAGCCACAGGGAGAGAAAGATTTACCTGTACTTAAATATAAGTTTAATAATATCAGATTCGTCTTTAGTGCTGATTATTATCGTTTTCCACGGAAGATCGAGTATAGTTATTATCTAAAAGGTTATGATCAAGACTGGTCTAATTGGTCTTATGAGAATGTCAAGGAATATTCTAACCTGCCTTCCGGGACATATACTTTCTATGCCAAAGCACGTAATATTTATGGTAAAGAAAGCACACAGGATTCTTACACATTTGTTATAAAACCACCATGGTATCTGACTATCTGGGCATTTATGTTTTATATCCTGCTGGCAGGTTTGATTGTATGGCTGATAGTTTATCTCTACACACTGCGACTGCGTAAGCAGAAAGAATACCTCGAAGAACAGGTCCGCCTGCGCACACTTGAGATAGAGCAACAAAAACATGAAATAGAGGTACAGCGGGACTTGCTTGCTAAACAAAATGAGGAGATTCGCCGCAAGAATAAAGATATAACAGATAGCATCGAATACGCCAAACGAATACAAAACGCTATTCTTCCTCTGGAAGAAAACATCAAGGAGCATTTACCAGAGAGCTTCATATTGTATCGTCCGCGTGACATTGTATCTGGCGATTTTTACTGGTTTGCTGAGAAAAATGGCAAAATTATAATTGCTGCCGTAGACTGCACAGGCCACGGAGTACCAGGTGCTTTCATGTCTATGATAGGAGCAGAAGTGCTGAACACAATTGTCTTGAGCCAGGGAGTGACTGATGCTGCTCAGATACTGAACTTGCAAAACAAATATATCCGTGCTGCTCTCAAGCAGGACACATCGGATAACCAGGATGGCATGGATATGGCATTATGTGTAATTGACAACAAACAGGGAGTAGTCGAATTTGCTGGCGCCAAGAATCCATTGATTTATGTTACTAAGGATGGTGAGCTGCACAAAATACGTGGAGACCGTCAGTCTATTGGAGGGTTCCAGTACACAAAGCAGGTTAGCTTCAAGAAACATGTAATTGAGATTGATTCTCCAATGTGGTTTTACATTTTTTCTGATGGATACCAGGATCAATTTGGTGGTGCTGATAGACGTAAGTTTATGACACGTAATTTCTATGAATTATTGCATTCAATACACGGCTTGCCAATGGACGAGCAGAAACGTGTGCTCGAGGAAACCATCGAGACGTGGATGGCAGGTACGAGCCAGACAGATGATATTCTTGTAATCGGGTTTAAACTTTAATAATTATGGCAGGAGGTAAAATTGTTATTTTTTCTGCACCTTCAGGAGCAGGTAAGACGACGATTGTGCATGAGATGCTCAAGATTAAGGAGTTTAACTTAGCTTTTTCTATTTCCGCAACAAGCAGGAAGCCCAGGCCTGGAGAGAAAAATGGTGTGGATTACTATTTTATTTCTGCCCAGGAGTTTAAGCAAAAGATTGAGAATAACGAGTTTATTGAGTGGGTTGAGGTATATAAGGATCAGTTCTATGGCACACTCCGCTCAGAGGTCGAAAGGCTCTTTGCTATGGGCAAGAATGTGGTTTTTGATGTGGATGTGGTAGGTGGACTTAATATCAAGAAAGCTTATCCAGATAGAGCATTAGCCATCTTTATAAAGCCTCCTTCTATAGAGGAGCTCAAGAGACGTTTGCTCAAACGTGGCACGGAAACTGAGGAGAGTTTAAAAAAACGACTCGAAAGAGCTAAGTATGAAATGTCATTAGCAGATAGGTTTGATGTAGTTATTGTAAATGATAATTTACAAAAAGCTATTGAGGAAACTCGTGGTGTTTTGGCCGCTTTCCTCTTAGATTGAGTAAATTTTTTTTATTTTTAAAAATGCATTTATTATTTTTATTGAGTTCAAAACTGCATAAATATTAGCATTTTAATAACATAGCTAAGTTTTTTAACTAAAATTTTAGATGTAGATATGTTCAAGGATCTAATTCAAAATATTTCTCTCAGACTTAGAATAATTATAGTTGGGCTTTTGCTTTTTACTTTTATGTTGATTTACAATATTTTTACACTCAATAACTTACACAAAATAAGGGTAGGGGTTAAACAGACCGAGAAATACATCATAGAATACAATGAGGATATTTCTAGAATAGAGAGTCTTTTGAATAATACTTTGCTTAGGTTTTATGTTTTTACCAGACAAAAAATTTCTTACGTTGACTTTTACAATTATTACCGTGCTAATGTTGATGAAATAGGCAGGTTGATTAGCGACCTTGAGCGCCGTGTAGAGAATTATCAGGAATACGTGCTTGTCAACAAGCTCAAAAGCTCATTTAAGTTATTCAATGATATTGGTCTGGAGATTATTAGGGCTTATAAACTGCATGATACAGAGGCTATTGACAAACTTCTGGTGAGTATCAATGATGTATACAAATCTACCAGGGAAGCATTGCGAGGGGTTCAGGATTTTGTTATCTCCAAAGAGCATAACCGTTATGTTTTGCTTCAGTCTTCTGTGCGCAAGATTCAGAATACACTTTTTTTCGTTGATCTTTTGCTTGTTATTGGTGGACTGTTCTTTATTGCTATGATGTATACAACGTTTGTTGAGGGATTTTATCGTATTTCACAGACTGTAGAAAAACTTTCCCAAGGTCGTATACCGTCAGAGTTACCTGAAGATAAGAGTGATATAGGTATTATTTCCCACAGACTAAATCTGATTATCCGTTCCCGTAAGCTATTGCATGAAATACTTGAGAATTTGCGTAGTGAGAATTATGATGCTATTGACTATGAGGTGGTTAAGGAAGAAGACATTGTTTATACATCATTGAGAAATTTGGCAATACAGTTGCATCAGGCCAAGCAATTGCAGATCGAACGCTTGAAGGAAGAGGAGCATCGCCGCTGGATAACAGAAGGTCTGAACTTGTTCTCTGAGGTCATGCGTAGTACTTCCAATGACTTGCAGCTGTTAGGTGATGCTGTAATAAAAAACCTTGTTAAATATCTTGATGCCAGTGTAGGTGGCCTTTATATAGTTAATGAGGTCAATCCTGAGGACGTGCATCTGGAACTTTTATCTGTGTTTGCTTATGATAGAAAGAAGTTTTATACTAAGCGAGTTGAGTTTGGAGAAGGATTGATTGGTAGTGTGGCTGTGGATCAAACAATTATTAATCTCACGAATATTCCTGATGATTACATTGAGATAGAATCTGGCTTGGGGGATTCCAAGCCAAATAATTTGTTGATTGTTCCGCTCAAGACTGACCGTGGTCTGCATGGTGTTTATGAGATAGCTGCTTTTCACGAGTTTGAGAAATATGAGCTGGAGTTTGCCGAGCAAGTGGCATCTTCTATAGCTGCTACCCTGGAGGCTGTTAAGGTTAATGCCCGTACTGTTCAGCTGCTGGAAGAGACAAGACAAAAATCAGAAGAGCTGGCAAAACGTGAGCAGGAGCTGAGACGTTTGTATGATCAGATGCAGACAGCACGACAGGAAGCAGAAGCTCGTGCTGCTGAGATGTCTTCTATTTTGAATGCTGTTAGTCAGGTTTTGCTCAGGGTAGAGGTGGATCCAGAGGGCATTGTAACCACTGTTAATGAAAGTTTTTTGCGTACATTGAAGGTCTCGCGTAACCAGGTAACAGGTGAGCATTTTAAACTTATTTTGCCAACTGATCAGGAAAATCTGGATCAGATTATTCTTAAAAAATTACATGCTCTGCAGATATACAAAGATACCTTCCATTACAAGGTCGGTGACCAGGACGTGTGGTTATTGGTTACCTTTGCGCCTATACTTGGTCCTAATGATGAACTCATACGAATCCTTTGGCTGTCTATTGATATCACTGAGCAGAAAGAGATAGAATTGCGTAATGCTAAGCTGCTTGAGGAGTCTATCAAAAAGTCAGAAGAGTTGATGAAAGCTCACCAGATAGTGAAACGTAATGAGGTAGAGCTCAAGAGTATCCTCGAAGGTATAGACCAGACATTGTTACGTGCAGAGTATTCTGTCGAAGGTATATTGCTCTTTGCTAACGAGAAGCACCGTAATACACTGGGGTATAATTATGAGGATGTGCTTGGTAAGAGTATCTTTATCTTTATTCCGGAAGAGGAAAAGGAAGAATTTGCTAAACTATGGGAAGAAGTTGCAGGAGGTGCTCTCAAGCAAGTCCAGGTTAAACGAAAAACAGCCACTGGTCAGGATTTATGGCTTTTGAACCAGTACACACCTATTCGTGATGAGCAAGGAAATATTACCAAAATATTATACCTGGCTATTGACGTTACAGAGCAGGTAGAGGCAGAGCAGAGGGCCAAGAAAGCCCTTGAGGAATCACATAATATACAGAAAGAACTTCTGGAAAAAGAAACAGAGCTTCGTTCAATACTTGAAGGTATTGACCGTGCTATCTTGCGTGCAGAATATACACCAGAAGGTATTTTGACATTTGCTAATGAACTCCACCGCCAGACTTTTGGTTATAATTATGAAGAAGTTCTTGGTAAAAGTATCTTTATCTTTATTCCTGATGATGAAAAAGAGGATTTTGCTAAGCTCTGGGAGGCCGTTGCATCAGGTGAGATGATGCAGGTTAGGGTCCGCCGTTTTACCGTGACGGGAGAGGAGTTATGGTTATTGAACCAGTATACACCTGTGATTGATCCAAATACTGGCAAAGTAACAAAGATTCTTTATCTGGCTCAAAATATTACTGAGCAGGTTCATGCTGAGCTTGAGGCTAAAAAGGCTCTGGAAGAATCACAGAAAATCCAGAGGGAACTGCAAGAAAAAGAAACAGAACTTCGTTCAATTCTCGAGGGTATTGACCGTGCTATTTTACGTGCCGAATTTACGCCAGACGGTATCCTGACTTATGCAAATGAGCTCCACCGTAGAACTTTTGGATATAAATATGAAGAAATTTTAGGTAAGAGTATATTTATCTTTATTCCTGACGAAGAGAAAGAGGAATTTGAGCAATTGTGGAAAGAGGTTGTCGAAAACGGTGAAATGAAGCGAATCAGGGTTCGCCGTTATGCGGTTACAGGGGAGGAAGTATGGCTATTGAATCAATATACGCCTGTTATTGACCCTAATACACATACTGTTTCAAAAGTTCTTTATCTTGCCCAGGATATCACAGATCAAGTTAAGGCAGAGCTAGAAGCAAAAGAAGCTTTAGAACGGGCCAAACGTCAGGAAAAACAGCTTTTAAGTTTCCAACAAGTATTGCAGAAGGCAGAGGCAGAGCGTCGAGCTATTCTCGAAGGTATAGACCGTGTTATATTGCGTGCAGAATACTCAGTCGAAGGTACTCTTCTTTTTGCTAATGAGTTGCACCGAAAGACTTTGGGATATAATTATGAGGAGGCTCTGGGTAAAAGTATTTTCCAATTCATCCCAGAGGAAGAAAAGGAGGAATTTAAGAAGATTTGGGAAGAAGTTGCTAAGGGTAAGTCTTTGCAGATGAGGGTTAGACGTTTGACCGCAGATGGACAAGAGATATGGCTCCTGAATCAATATACTCCTGTTTTTGATACTGATGGTAATGTCTATAAGGTTCTATACTTGGCTCAGGATATTACTGACCAGGTGCATGCAGAGCGTGAGGCAAAGAAAGCATTAAATGAAGCACTTAAACGTGAGGCAGAGGCTATTAAACTACAACGAGAAAGAGAACAGTACCAGCTTCATATAGAGAATCTTCTTTCTGCTATTGATTCTATTGTTTATCGTGTGGGCTTTGATCTGGATGGTAACTTAATCCAGGCAAGTGATAATTTATTGAAATTCCTGGGAATAGATTCTGTCCAGGGGCTTACATATCGAGACTTGTTATCTGAGGAAAATATACAATCATTCGAAGAGGCATTTAATAAGGCAAAAAATGGCGAATATGTCAGGCAAAGGATAAAATATACTCTGGAACAGGAACAGTCTATATGGTTCTTGTCCGCTTTTGCACCAATTTATGAAGAGGACAAGATTATCAGTATTGTTGTGCTTAATATTGATATTACTGATCAGATAGAGAAAGAGAAAAAGATTGAGTCTCTCCTGCAAGAAGTAATGGAGCGTGAGCTCGAGCAAGAAGCTGTCCTTTTTGCCATTGATTCTACAATGCTTCGTGCACTGTATTCTGTGGAAGGTAATTTGTTAAATGCAAATCAAAAGCATGTGGAGACTCTGGGATATGATCTTGAGAAGGCCAGAGGGCAGAATATCCTTCAGTTTGTTCCTGAGGATGATAGGGAAGAATTTGAGCAGCTGTGGAAAGAAGTCGTTTCTGGTAAGCCAAAGCAGATTTTGGCTGAAAGAACAAGAAAGGATACAGGCCAGACAATTTGGCTTCTTAACCAGTATACACCCATCTTTGATGAAGTTGGTAATGTTCAGAAGGTACTGTACTTGGCTTTGGACTTTACTGAGTTTAAGCAGCTCGAAGAAAAGATACTAGCTCGAGAAAGAGAATTAATATACCTGCGTCAGGGCATTGACTCCAGCCTTTTGCGCGCAGAATACACAGCTGATGGTATTTTGCTCGATGCCAATGAGCTACATCAGAAAACATTGGGTTATGACCTGGAGAAGATGAGGGGCAAGTCTATACTGGAGTTTGTTCCTGAGGTGGAGAGAGAAAAATTCACACAATTCTGGGAAAAAATTAAGGCTGGTGAATCTTTTGAGGTAGCTGTGCACAGGCAGAGAAAGGATACTGGCGAAGATTTATGGCTGCTAAACCATTATATTCCGGTTAAAGACGACGATGGAAATGTTGTTCGTATTATTTATCTGGCTACTGATATCACAAAACAGAGGCAAACAGAGGCTCGTTATATAAGTCTCTTCCAGGGTATTGATAGTCTTGTGCTTCGTGCAGAATATGCTCCGGATGGTACTCTGCTGGATGCTAATCAGATGCATCAGCACATTATCGGTTATGACCTGGAGCAGATGCGGGGTAAAAAAATCTTTGAATTCATTCAGCCAGAAGAAAAAGGTCAGTTTGAACAACTATGGAAAAAAGTTATTGCTGGTCAGCCACAGTCTTTGACAGTACTACGTTATCGTAAAGACACAGGTGAGCAGGTCTGGCTGTTGAATAATTATCTGCCAATCAAAGATATAAATGGAGAAGTTGTTTCGATACTTTATATAGGTATTGATATTACACGAGAGAAAGAGGCTCAAACAGAATTTGCCCAGGTACAGCAGGGTATTGACAGATGGTTCTTGAGAGCAGAATACACTCCTGAGGGTCTGCTTGTCACGGCTAATACCAACCATCAGGAAATAATAGGCTATAATTTGAGTGATTATGTAGGCAAATCGATATTGGAGTTTGTGCCAGAGCAGGAAAGGACAGAGTTTGAGCAGATGTGGCAGCAAATAGCACAGGGTAAATTTGTTCAAAAAGCTGTGCGTCGCCAGAGAGCAGATAATGGCCAGACAATCTGGTTGCTTAACCATTATTTACCACTTACAGATGCACAGGGCAATGTGGTCAGAGTGATATACCTAGCTATAGACATCACAGAACAAAAACAATTAGAAGAAGCACTTTCTTACCTGCTTCAGGGCGTGGACCGGACTCTGTTGCATGCAGAATATGATACAGAGGGTAAGCTGATTAGCTCAAATAAGCTGCATCAGCAGGTGCTGGGTTACAATCTTAATGATTATATTGGGCGGAATATTCTAGAATTTGTACCAGAGCAGGAACGCACAGAGTTTAAGGAGCGTATATGGGCTAATGTGATTAAGGGTAATATGTATCAGGTTGTTGTACGTCGTGAGCGTAAGGACACGGGTCAGGAAATATGGTTGCTTAATCAATATATACCAGTCACGGATGATAAGGGAGATATAGTTCGCGTAATTTATCTGGCAGTTGACATAACAGAACAGAAACAGCTAGAGAAACGCCTGTATTATCTCACACTGGGTATTGATCAAACTTTACTGAGAGCTGAATACACTCCAGAAGGTGCTTTGCTCGAAGCCAATGATTTGCATCAGAAGGTATTGGGCTATGATCTGGAAAAATTCAGAGGTAAGAATATCCTCGAATTTATCCCTGCAGAAGAACTTGAGGAGTTTAAAAAGATTTGGGAAAAAGTTCAGAATGGTGAGAAATTTCAAGTAGTTGTTAAGCGTGAACGTAAGGATACAGGCGAGCAATTATGGTTGCTTAACCAATATATACCTATAGTCGATGCCAGGGGTAATGTAGAAAGCATAATTTATCTGGCTATTGATATTACAGAATATAGAAAGTCGTATGAACAGACAGGCCAGCTAAAAGGTGAAATTGAGGCTCTCTCGTATGCTGTGGATGCTACAATGCTCAGGGCAGAATATAGTCCAGATGGTATCCTACTGGATGCTAATGAGAGACATACAAAAGTCCTGGGTTATGATCTGGAAAAAATGAAAGGTAAGAATATATTAGAATTCATCCCAGAGGAAGAACGTGAACAATTCCAGAAAATATGGGACAAGGTCAGAGCAGGAGAGCCTCACCAGATGGTGGTGAAACGCAAAAATATGGAGACAGGAGAGGATGTATGGCTCGTTAATCAGTATACACCTGTTTTTGACAAGCAAGGTAATGTGGTAAAAATCATATATCTTGCCATTGATATAACAGACCGTAAATTTAACGATAATTTATCTGGCTCTGGCAATAATTTTGATTCTGATATTGACAGGCAAATTAATGATTGGTTGGATGATATTTCATGAAGTTAATATCTTTATCTAAGAAAATTTTATCTCTATGGTAAACAATCGTAATATATCGTCAATAAAATTTGTAATAATAGGTTTTCTGATAGGACTACTGATAACGGTTTTGGGTTGGCTAATTAGTTTGTGGCTAGGAGGTTATGAGCTTTCGTGGTATAATATAGGAGTTATTCATCGTCAGACTCCTGGTTTTTTCTTAATAGATCTGGCACCTTTTATCCTGGCTTATGCTTTTATGTGGTTTTATCGTCAGACTGAGAATATTCGCATGCGTCTGGAGTCCACTGTCAAAGAGATGGAAGAAGTTATCCGCCGTAATCTGGAGATAGCCAGGAGGATAAGTGAAGGTAATCTGGATTTTGATATAGAGCTAAAGCCAGGTGATGAACTAGGACAGGCATTGCTGTTGATGCGTGATAACCTGAAGGCTACTTATCAGCGTGAGGCTGAGCTAGGATGGATTACAAAAGGGAAAGAAATTATTAGTGATATTTTGCGTTATCATAATGATCTGGAGAAGTTGGCCTATGAGACGATTGTTAGTATAGTAAATTATGTTGACGCTATTCAAGGTGCCTTTTATATTTATGATGAGGAAAAAGATTTATTGATTAATTATGCTATTTATGCATATAACCGTCGTAAATATATTACTCAGACTTTTAAAATAGGACAGGGCCTTATTGGTGAATGTGCCTATGAGCGAGATATTATTTATCGCAAAGAAATACCTGAAGATTATTTCACTATTTCTTCCGGCCTTTTGGGTGAGCGTAAGCCCAGGACACTCCTTATTACTCCTTTGATTGGTGATGATAAACTTCAGGGTGTAATAGAGTTAGCCTCTTTTGATGAGGATATGCCCCAGCGTGTAATACAGCTTATAGAAGAGATTAGTGGTGTGATAGGCCAGACAGTTTTTAATCTAAAGGTTAACAAGAAAACAGAGGAACTGCTGAGGCAGTCAGAGGAGCAGAAGAAAAAACTTCAGAAAAACGAGGAAGAATTGCGTAAGCATGCAGAAGAGATGCGCAAGGCTCAGAAAGAGCTGGAGGAAGTCAACCGTCGTCTGGCTGCAGAGATTCAGGAAGTAGAGCGTACACGTAAGCGTCTTTATGCCCTGTTGGAGAACGCTTCTGAGGTTATCTTTATATACAACCAGGATGGAATAATAACATATACATCGCCCTCTATCAAGCATATTCTGGGTTATAATCCAGATGAGCTCATAGGTAAGAATGGCTTTGAGATTTTCTCACCAGAGGTTAATGAGATTATTCGTAAGGCATTTATGAAGTTATTGACCAATCCTAAGGAGCCCGTCACAATGGAGTATTTGTTCAAGAAAGAAGGCGATAACGAGGTATGGCTGGAGACTACAGGACGTAACTTGCTGGACAATCCTGCCATTAATGGTATTATCTTCAATACCCGCGATATTACTGTGCGCAAGATTGCCGAGCGTGCCCAGAGAATGAGTGGTCAGATGAGGGCCTTGTCCGAGAACTCTCCTGACCTTATCATGCGTGTCAGCCGCGATGGAAAGATTTATTATGCTAACCCCGTCGCTGAGGTTTATTTGCGTGTGAGCCGCCGTGCTCTGGTAGGTAGCAATATTCACCAGATAGATATCCATCCTGAGGTTAAAGAGATATTTATTTCATCGCTCAAAAGAGTAATGGAGACATTGCAAAAGACTCAGTTTGAAACAATTTTCCCGATTAAAGACCAGGATAGTAACAAGATAGTGCTCTTTAACGTGATTCCAGAATTTAATGAGCTTAATGAGTTAGAATCAGTTCTTTTTGTTGCACACGATATCACAGACCAAAAACAGATACAGCTTGAGCTGGAGAAAAAGAACAAGAGTATTACAGAGAGTATTAATTATGCACGTAGAATACAGACTGCTATAATCCCGGATATCAAGACTATAAGGCAGTACTTGCAAAAGAGTATAATGTTTTACCTGCCTCGTGATGTGGTAAGTGGTGATATACCATGGTTTTTCGTAGCTGATAATGCTATTTATATTGCAGCTGTAGACTGTACAGGTCACGGTGTACCAGGTGCTTTGCTTTCATTCATTGGATATTTCTTATTAAATAATATTGTGTCCACCCGACCTGAACTGAATGCGGGCCAGACATTGGATCAGCTACACACACTTGTTCGTAAGACACTCAGACAGGATAGTCCGGATGCAGAAGCTCGTGATGGTATGGATATTGCTTTATGTAAAATAGACTTTAGCAAAAATACAATGTCCTATGCAGG
>JALVRO010000236.1 GCA_027031265.1 Bacteroidales bacterium
CATATTCAAAGCCTATGTAAATGGTCTGGCCATTGTAGGAGCTCAGGTCAATATCTCCACTTGAGGTCCAGGTCTGGCTATTCTCTGACGGGTAGCTGAAATTGTATTGCTGCCATGTGTAATTATCGGGATTATTTCCAGGCTGGTAGTCTGTCGATACATACAGATTTAGTCCTGGATATGTAGTGCCATTATCAGTATATTTTGTCCAGGTCTTGAAGCTGAGCACAGCATTTTGATAATTACCCAGGTCAATGGCTGGTGTTATGAGCCAGTCCTGGGCTGCTGCGTCTGCTCCGTAATTATTCATAGCTGCCACGTGATAGCTGTCGTCACATTGCCAATCCTTATTGCTTGAAATGCTGTAGATTGTCCAGTCACTGAGAGGACAATTGTCAAATGTTTCTGAAAAGATCTGCTGTACAGCGCCTTGCCGAACCGAAAGTGTGTAGTTTTGCATTGCTGTGTCATGTGCATTGATCGCCATTATTGAGATCTGGTAATCACCAGTTTGTGATACTGGCGCTGGGCTATAGAGACGGTATGTGGCAGGTGCAATTGAATCCAGGCTAAGCCAGGAAGGTGATGTTATTAACCGGGTTCTGAAGTCGCTTGTGTCAGGTCCAGTGAGTTTGATGTTATATTTATAATAATTGCCCGGAGCTACAGATGTAACTGGATTTGTGCCAAAGTCCACATAGTCCCAGATTTTCCATACATATTCCGGATGATCAATGAATGGGTTGCGGTTGCCCTGCAGTTTGTAAATGGAGTCGTTGCGGTTAATTTCTTTCTGGCTAACAGGGTCTTGCTCTGCCCATTTGAGAAGCATTGCCCTGGCCCATGAACTGAAATCATCACCGCTGAGCATATCAGAGTTCCACGAGCTTATCCGGTCATAATAACGTGTGAGCATGTAAAAATAGCTACGTGCCAGATCGCCTTTGTATTCATCGATTGGTTCGAATACTGTGCCCGAATAGCCAGGGAATGAGCATGGTCCCAGCTTTGAGCCATTCTGTGAAGTCCAGCTTGGATTACTCACTTCACCATAAGGGTGATTACTACGGCGACCATTTACATATCCGTCTGTTGGGTAAATATGAAACAGGTCTGTGTACATTGGCGAGCCGTTGTTAAACCAGCTCTTGGGGAAAGAATGCTCCCTATTGTAGCAATCGCCTTCTTTTTGGTATGATCCGCATCGAGCTGTGTCAACACTATAAACGAAATGATAAGGAGGTGTGCCGCCAGGGACATCAGAGTAAATATCCCAGACAGTGTCTGTTCCCTTAACATCAGTGCTTTTAAACGCAGTCCACAGGTCAGAATAGCTAAGGGCTACATGTCCATTGCGGATAATCTGTCCCAGTGCCTCACGTAGTTGCTGTCCTTTTTTGCCCTGTGCATTATTATAATAGCCAGCTGGAATCTGTGCTGACAGGGAGAGAGATAAAAGAAAGACTGTGAAGAAGAAAATTAAGTTTCGCATGTTAGATGAATTTGGATTTTAGCAGGCATATTAGGAAAATGTTAGCAGAAAGTCAACTTTTTGAACATAAAAATGAAAAGGCAGTGGTAAGCCGGCTATGTCTATTTACCCGGAAAGGCTATTGTGTAAGCTATATTTCTATCAGGAAATCAGGGTTAAAGCCTTGATGTTCTTTGTATTTAACCAGACCCATCTGGTTGGAGATGATGATTGTATCGCCTATCATTAGTTCTTTGTTAAAGTGTGTGTGACCATGGAGCCAGTAAGCAATATTAGAGTTTTGTATCATGTCATCCAGGTCATTGAAAAATGCATCTCCCAGTTGTGTGGAATCAAATTGATCATTTGCGCAATGCTGGCTGGGTGCATGATGTGTTATGACAATGTTTGTTTTGTCACTGTTTGATAGTTGTGTTTCGATAAAATTCAAAGCCCTGGTATTGAGTTCATTGTTAATTATTGGGTTAAAGACCTCGTCGCCATAGTCAATCAGCTGGAAATCTTTGACAGATTTGCTGATAATTAGCATATTTCCAGGTCTTATGTGTGTCCACAATGTGGTCAGTACCAGTCTTACGTTACCAAGATCAATTGATTGATTATTAACCAGGAAGACATTGGTGTGAATCTTCTCATTAATCTGGGTGTGGTAATTCTTCAGATTAGTCAGACCGTGAAATTCGCTGTTGCCAGGCAGGTAAAAGACTTTTTCGTAGTTATCCGATAGGTGTTTGAAGAAAATTTTTTCAAAATCATTATCCAGGCGTTCAATATATGTGATATCTCCAGCCAGAATGAGGATATCGCCATCTGTAGGGAAAAGATTCTCAGCTAAATAATGCTTGTTCTCCTCATGTTCCAGGTGAAGATCTGAGATCAATTTTATTGTCATATTATCATGCTTTTTAGTAAGGGTAGTGCAAATATACATGTGTATTGTTAAAAACTGGAATAAAATTTGCCAATTTTGTATAATGTTAATGGA
The DNA here is from genome assembly GCA_027031265.1 of Bacteroidales bacterium. GTDB lineage: Bacteria > Bacteroidota > Bacteroidia > Bacteroidales > S143-33 > S143-33. The sequence continues at coordinate 2,478 of JALVRO010000236.1, forward strand.
TTTTGGTAAATTTGTAAAGTTTAATTTAATTTATTAAAAAAATCTTAATTCGAATAATTTTGTATAAATGTCTAATAAACAAATTAATATATACTCAGCAGAAACAGATAAGTCTTTGGAAATTGAGCGTCAGAGGTTAAATAATGTTTTGATTCGTGCAGGGTTGAAGTTAGTTACTATGGAAACCGGGGTAGCCCCTGATGTCCAGGCTCTTGACAAGCTGGATAAGGTATTACAGTATTCAGATTGTTCTATTCATTTGATAGGTGATGAATATGATTATGTGGCGGATCTGAAGATGTCTTTCACAGAATATCAGATTAACAAAGCCCTGGAGTATGTGGGTACTAAACCGTGGTTTAAAATTTTTATCTGGCGCCCTGGTTATTTAGATCCTTTGCCCAGGAATCCGGAGCAGAGAAACCTGTGGTTTTCCCTGAGAAACAAGATCACCTCAAATATAGTTATCCTCAATCATCACAGCCCAATACTCGTAGCTGAGGATATTCGTACAATAATGAGTGTTGAGCAGCTACAGAAGATAGACACAGAGCAGTCTGAAATTTATTTGATGTATAATGAGATAGACGAGCAATACGCTACACAGGTTATTGACCTATTGCAGGATGTGGCAACGGTAGCTCATACAGAGGTGTCGTTAAGTGCAGATCTTGACTATGAGCATTATGTGGTTGAGCAGATAAAGGCTTCTGTTTTGCCAGTTATTTATTTTCGCAAGGCATCATCCTGGGCCTCTTTCTTTGTCCAGCAAGTATGGCGCCTTATTGGTGGTGCTTCCTTTGACAAAATTATTCTTTTTGTAGGCGATGATGCAGAGCCTGAGAATCTGGATATTACTTTTGATGCACCAAATGTGCAGACAATTATTACAGGTTTTGAGCTTATACCTCTGGAAATCAAAGTCCAACTTGACAGGATTAAAGAGGAACAGAGAGTATGAACAAGCATATAATTCCATATCCTGGCCTTCGTCCATTTACTGAGGAAGAAGCAATATTTTTTAAAGGCCGAGACCAGCATATTAGACAGATTATCACACAGTTGCAGGAAAGAAAAATTGTTATTGTCACCGGTGCATCGGGAGATGGTAAATCATCTCTGATATATGCTGGCGTTATTCCTAATGCACGTGCTGGTTTTTTTAAGGCCACATTTAACAATTGGGTAATAACGGATTTTAGACCCGAGCGTTCGCCTCTTCGCAATTTATCTGAATCTGTTGCCCAGGGGCTGGAGATGGACCTCCAGCAAGTATATGAAGAGCTACAATTTGGTTTTTCGTCTCTGGTTAATATCTACAAGCATAGCAAATACTACATTGACTTTGACAGTCAGGCATGGAAAAATGCTTCGGAGCAAGAACGCAAGCAACTTCGCTCTTCTGCAGCAAACCTGATGATCATAGCTGACCAGTTTGAGGAGTTTTTCACTAACCCTGAGAACTTTGCAGCAGGAAAGCCATCTATCGAAGCCTATACCACTGTCAACCTCCTTCTGGAGACGGCACGAATAGCCATTCGTGATAACCTGCCTATTTACATAATCTTTACAATGCGCTCTGATTTTATAAGTGATTGTGTGGCATTCAAGGGCTTGCCAGAATTCATTGGCTTTAGCCAGTTCTTTGTGCCACGCCTCAAACGCAATGAGCTAAGGCAGGTTATCGAGGAGCCTGCCCGCCTTGCAGGCGGTTCAGTCTCCAACCGTCTCACAGAAGTGCTGATCAATGACCTGCGCGAAGGCCATGACCAATTGCCTGTATTGCAGCACACACTTAACCGCCTGTGGCGTGTGGCAGATTATGGTGGGCAGGAAATGGACCTTATTCATTTAGCAAAAATTGGAGGCCTACACCCAGACTTTCTCGATGAAAAGGACAAAGTACAATTCCAGGCCTGGTTCGACCAGCTACCAGGGAAGCAAAAAGTTTATTTTCAGAGCCCTTCGCTAAATAATGTGCTCAATTTACATGCTAATACATTGTATGATAGTGCGTTTGACTATTTCCAGAATAATGCACCATGGGCAGAGAAAAACATAAATGAGCAGGATACACACCTTATTATAAAAACATCTTTCATTGGACTGACAAGAATAGATGATGGCCGTGCTGTACGTAACCGGATGAGCCTGAGGGAACTGTCTAATCTTATTAGCAATGAGCATATCAGCTATGAGCATGTAAATGGTGTGATGAATATCTTTCGGGAGCCTGACAGCACGTTCATACGACCTTTTATTAATCCAGAAGATATTGATACTCAATATCTTTCTCCAGATACAGTATTGGATATAACACATGAAGCTCTTATACGTAACTGGGAACTTCTCAAAGAATGGGAGAAAGAAGAGGAAGAAAACTTCAACGACTTTCAGGAATTTCATGTACAGCTACGTCGTTGGCTTGACAGCGGGAAAAAGGATGAATACCTACTAGCCCTGGGACCTTTATCCTATTTTGAGGCCTGGTACGAGCGGTGCCGTCCGAACAAATATTGGCTGGCCAAGAATGACCGATCAGAGACTGATCCCAAACGCAAGCTCAAAAAAGCTGAAAAATTAGAGCAAGAGATACGTGAGTTTTTACAACGTAGCCGCGAATATATCAAGGCACAAGAGAGGCGAAAACGCCGTCTTCGCACTATCCTGAGTGGAATCGCACTGGTTCTTATCCTCATCCTTAGCGGTCTGGTAACATGGGCCATGCAAGAGAAGAAAAATGCTGAATATCAGCGTAGTATGGCAGAACATCAGAAAGAAATAGCTGAAAAACAAAAGGAGATAGCAGAGAAGCAGAAAAATGAGGCAATAAAAGCAAATCGCGTAGCAGAGCAACAAAAACGCAGGGCTGAGCTTGAGGCTCTCAAAGCTCTCAAGGAAAAACGAAAAGCTGATAGCCTGCTAAGGGTTGCATTGAAGCTCAAGGCTATTGCAGAGGAGCAGTCACGCCGTGCACAGATGGAAGCTCAACGGGCTATTGCACAGAAGAAAAAGGCAGATAGCCTGCGAATCTTGGCAGAGCAACAAAGACAAAAAGCTATTGAGGCCAGTAAGCGGGCAAACAGGCTAAGTATCCTGTCCCTGGCGCAGTCACTGGCATACAAGGCTACGGCCAATTACAAAGACCCCCAGGTTAATCTACTCTTGGCATATTATGCTTATATACTAACACGTGATTATGGTGGTGATGTGAATATGCCTGAAATTTTTAAGGGGCTCTATGCTGCTTATCAGAAAATAAATTTGCCTTACGTGGTAGAGCTTAGCCTGGGAAATGTTATGGGTTTTTATCCGATTGATAATCAGAATATTTATCTTATGGATGATAAGGCTAGTGTGTATAAATTTAATATAAATACGCGTAAATTGTCCCATATCACACTCAGAGGACGTATTAATAGAATGGATGCTGTTCATAGGCTTTGGTGGGATGAGTCAGATAACTTCTTTCTTAAAGACAAGGGTTTCAATATTTGGCATTTTAATTTAGTGGATAAGACTGTTAATCTGGTTGAAACACAAGGAGAGAATGTAAGGTATGCTTCTATGACAATAGATGGCAGGATTATTATGTTTTTAAAATCAGGGGGAATAAAATATTATTCTGTAGATGCCCGTGGTAAAGCAAGAATTGACAAAGAGTTGAGACTCAAATATTTTGGTCGAGCAAAATGGGGCAAACGCGAAGTGGCACACGTAGTTCCCACTGTGGCAAAGGATATCTTTTATGTAGTTACTAAAGATGGTCATATCATGAGGTATAATGTTGTTGAAGGCAAGGATATAGTTGTTTATGATCTTCATCTTGACAGACTGCATAGTGTATCCACTGTTTCTGTGTCCAATAATGGTAATTACCTATCATTGGGTAATGGTATAGGATCTGTTTATATTATTGACTTGAGGAAAGATACTCTTTATACAGAGTTTTCTTTGACCAATTCAAATGTAAAGCAAATTTTATATGATTTTGATAACACTCGTATGACTATTATTTGTCCTGATAATTTCTTGAATATTTATAAATTTGGTGAATTTGAGAAACGTCCGATAGGATTTTCTCCTATAGGCGATAAGATTATAAGGGCAATGGATTTTGGTACACAAATTATCGGCGTAACTAAGAACAAGGTCTTCTGGGTTTATCCAGACTCTAAGTCTTATGCTGAGATTATTTACAAGCATATTAAGCGTAATTTCTCAAAACAAGAATGGCAATTATTTATGCAAAACCTTATACCTCAATTTGACGTTGTTAAATAAAAAACAAAGAACATGCTCAAAAAGTATTACTTGTTGCTTTTAGCTCTGTTGCTCTCAAGTGCTGGATTTGTCAATGCACAGGAGCCTCATTTATCTTGTTCTACTTTACCGGCAGATATCAAGCTACTCTACGATAGAAGTCAATATGCTATTATTGTTTATGAAGCTGATTCTTTGCTAAAGCATTGTAATTATGATGCTCAGGACCTGGAACAGATTTATATTTATATGATTGCTGCAAGCCTGGAGTATGGGGATGATTCCCTGTATCTGGCTTATTCAAAAAAATTATTAGAGCTCGACCCTCATTATGAGTATCAAGGATCTGAGCCATCTGCCCTGAAAAATATCAGGAATATGTTTAAGATTTATCCTAAGCTAACTCTGGGTATGTCTGTTGGTTTCGACAAAGTGCTTGTGGATAGAATAAATGTATACCAGGTATTTGATTCTGCTGATGCTACCGAACCATATTTCTCTTTTCCTGCCCTGACAGCTAGCTTTTTGTTTCAGTATAATCTAAGTCGTAGAATATCTATTGGGTATGATGTAGGAGTGTATTTTTCTAATTTTACTAAAAATATCTACCTATATAGTGGTTTTCTGACAACTACGTATAAAGAAACCATCCAGGGTATTGGCAATAGTGTATTAGCAAAGATTAATTTCCCTCTCAAGGTAAAACGTGGACAATATATTCCTTATGTTATGGCAGGAGGATTCTTTGATTACAAGATAAGGGAAGGTGCCAAGATTTCTTTGAGTGTGGACACTTCGGTTTATAATTATCCTGATTTTACTATTCCTGTGGCAGGTTATTCTATTAATTACAGGCTCAGAGGGACAAGCAGGCTGTTTACTCCTATGCGTACCCCTTTTAATTATGGTTATTTGTTTGGGTTTGGTGTCAATTATGTGTCAAGGAATATGACTTTTTTTACAGAGATTTTTTATCAAAAAGCATTTTTGCAAAACAACAATCCTGATGTAAGGTTTCTCAATCCCATTCTGCGCAATTTTTATTATATTGATGATGATATCTTGTTAAACAAGGTATATCTACGCTTTGGGTTTACTCTAAATTTCAATTATAAAGTCAAGAGAAGATGAAAAATATCCGGATATATTTTGCCTTTATTTTGTTAGGGGCTATAGGCCTGGTGGGGTGTAACCGTAATGATGCTTTTAACCTTGTAGGCAGCGATGCCTTGCCTTTCATTAGCTATAGTGTGAAGCTGACCGCACCTAGTGTCAGTATTGATTCTATGGCATATACAGTAGTAGAGAAGCATGGTGAAATGTGGTTTGTAAGCTTTGATGCCAAGGGTGATATTAATTACCTCTTAGATGTGAGTGACCTCTATAGTGGTGATTTCGATATTGATGAGCTGGCAAAGATTAAATATTTTGGCATAGGAGGATATTTTTATGGGTTGTTAGGTTCGGGTAAAGCACAGGATCCTGTTAGGCTGTTTGTTATGGATCCCGGTTCAGGTAATTTAGTTAATGTCTTAACTCCTTTGATGAAAAGGGACTCAAGTGTTATATCTAAAAAGTTTGTAGCTTTACTACCTGTGAACACAGATAAGTGTAAGTATTTTGTTTTCAGTCAGTTTAAAGATTCGCTCAATGTTTATCACCAGCAACTTATCAAATACGATTGCCGTGCAGATACGCTAATTCCTGGGGATTCCCTCAGCCTGGATTCCCTGGATAATATTACTGTTTGGAATCAGTTTATTATCAATGGAGGAAAGCTTTATTTCTATCTTGTTGAGAATTACGGTATTGATAATAGAATTTATGAATTTTGTTATGATCCTCGTACAGATGATTTGACATCTGTAAAATTAGGTGTTCATTATTTACCAATAACCTATGTTCCAATTGATGATCATACGGTTTTTACAACTGTACATGCCGAGGAACATGTGATATATCCAGCTATCTATAGCTTTAAGCTACACAAATTTATAGCAAGCTTACCCTTGTCTAAGTTTGAAAATTATCTGATAACTAATAAGATACGGATCCAGGATACTGATTACATTGTAGGCTTTACTTTTAAGAGGGTTGATGAGATAAATTTTGCTAAATATGATTTGATTTTTGGCGATTATATGATGATCAGATACAATTATACTGATCTAATCACTTCACCACAGACCACAGCAATAATTTATACCAGGTTGCAGGACTTTAAGAATTTTTCTCCTTATGGACTGATAGACAATGGACAGGGTTTTACTATTATAGGTAAAGGTGATGCTTTTTCTTATTTCCCGGCTACGATTGTTCTGAAGACAGATTATTCAGGAAAACCGATAAAGGCTTATTATGAAAGGCATAGATAATGTTACCATATATCTTGTTCTGATAGCGTTGTTGACTATCTCGTTGGCTCTCACTTTGTTTGTCCTGTTTCGCTTGCGCAGGAGGTTTAAGTCCAGAATGCTCAGGCTTCTCGAAGATTATAACAGACGCATAGATGACCTGGAAAAAGAGATAAACCGCCTCAATTATATTATTGCCGACTACAAGCGTCGCCTCAAGCTTGGGGGGAAAGAAGTGGAGCTTAATATGCAAAACGTAGATGTTAATGAGCTGATGCTTGAGAAACAGCAGCTGGAGCGAGAGAGACAGCATCTGCAGGAAAAAACTAAGCGTTTGTGGGAGCAGAGTCTGGCTATACACAAAGAAAAAGAGCGTATAGACCAGCTGCGCCGTGAGATTGAAGCGCGTCATAAAGAAATGGTCGATAGTGTTAATTATGCCCTGCGTATCCAGACTGCCCTTTTGCCAAAGCATGACTATATGGCCAGGGTTCTCAGAGAATATTTTGTGCTGTGGATGCCCAAGCAGATTGTTTCAGGTGATTTTTACTGGGTTAAAAAAGTTGGGAATAGACTCTTTATAGTGGCTTCGGACTGTACAGGCCATGGTGTGCCCGGTGCGTTTATGAGTCTTCTGGGTATTTCTTTTCTGGAGCAAATTGTGGTAGCTAATCCAATAATTGAAGCACACCAGATGCTCGAGGAGCTCAGACAGATGGTTATTAATGCTTTACAGCAGACCAAAGACTCTGAAACAAAGGATGGTATGGACATGGCGCTAATAATAGTGGATACACAGACTAGGGAGGCTCAGTTTGCTGGGGCTAATAATCCTGCATATATTGTGCATCAGGGCCAGCTCGTTGAGCTAAAGCCTGTTAAAAATCCTATTGGTATTTACCTCCGTCAAAAACCTTTCCAGAAAATAGATTTTACCATCACACAGGAGGATACAATATACATGTTTTCAGATGGTTACCCTGATCAATTTAACGTTAAAACAGGTCGTAAATTTACAAAAAAGCGTTTTAAAGAAATTCTGCTAAAATTGAATCAGGACCAGATTCCTCTCAAGGATCAAGGCCAGGTGCTGGAGGAGATTATTCTTGATTGGCGTGGTGATGCACGCCAGGTTGACGATATTATGGTTCTTGGAGTGAAGGTTTAATCAGAAAAAAAATTTTACTTTTACATTTACCAGACGCCCGGTCAGGTAATTTGGTGTAGCTATCTGTACCATGTAATTCTGGCCCAGGGGATTATTGCCAATAAGGGCAGTATTAGTAAGTATTGTTAGCCAGCTATATGAGGCAACATTCTTCACACCCAGGGCATTGAAAAGATCTATTTCAAAGATTGCTTTATACCTGCCCTTTCTGGGCCGGTAAATATACAAAAAGCCAATGTCTGCCCTCAAATAAGGGGGCAGGCGATACGTCGCTTTGTAGCGTCCTTCGGTGGGTGGACCATAAGGCCTGCCACTACCAAAAAATAGGCTCATATTAACACGCATATTTCTCATGCTGGGCATATAATCCTGGAAAAAAAGTCCTACTGTGACTAGCTGGTCTGTCACACGCGGAATAAATCCAGGTTCGACCAGTACGCTGTCAATTGCAAAAGGTTTGTAAAACGTGGGTTTTCCGTCCCTGTCATAATATTGCCAGTAAGCATCATTCATAATGTCTTCGGCTGTGTGCATCAATGATAGACTGATCCACGAGTCCACATCTGGCACAAATTCACCATAGAGGCGCATGTCCAGCCCTGTGGCATATCCATGTGCCTGGCTGTGGGCATAGTACTGAATGCGTAGGTTATCGTACTCAAAAGGAATAATTTTTTGCAAGTCCTTGTAATATAGTTCTGTGGAGAATTTAAAAGGCCTGCCCCATATATGGAAATTACGGTAAGCACCCAGTACATAATGCACAGAGCGCTGTATATTGGAAGAACTGACGATTTTGCCTGTGAAGTCGCGCAATTCATTATAAAATGGCACCTGGTAATAATAACCCACAGATAGACGGAAGGTCCATTGATTTACCCAGTCAGGCTCCAGGTAAGCAGATATACGTGGCGACAGCATAGAGGTGCCTGTATACCCAAAATATGTGTATCGCATACCCAGGTTCAAGTCCAATTGATTGCTGCCAAGATAAACGCGAATCATATCTTCGGCATAAGCACTAATTCTGTGTGCCTGGTAATCATTGGCAGCATTGACATAAGAGTAGAGATTTATTACGCTGTCTACGGCAGGCTCCAGACTAAAGCTGTAGCC
>JALVRO010000237.1 GCA_027031265.1 Bacteroidales bacterium
AGTGCGGGCTGTATCTACGAACCTCTGGCCTATAGAACGAAACCACGCATCATCAGCATGGCTATTCTCACTACTTTTATAAACATCCCATGGATAATTAAATACTTCAGACCCGCCGTGGATATTCATTGCCATTACAAAATGATTTCTCCTGGCATATTGCTTCATTGCCTCTGTTTCCTGACTACCAGTAGTCGCTGAATGTCCTGGTATTGGATAGAAATCACGGTTGGGATCAGTGCCATTTGCATAAAAGCGTTTCGCATCTAACACCGTGGAATTGCCACCATGATACGTCCCATCAGGATTAGCAAGTGGATTAATGTAAATGCGGTAATTATTAACCAGATAGGTAATGAGTGAATCTCGATTATAATTAGCAAGCAAGTAATCAATTAGCCTCAAAAGCACTACATACCCCACCACTTCATCGCCGTGCATGGTAGAAGTGTAAAAGAACCGCGGCTCATACTCAGTTGTGTTCCCTGGATTGTCCGAGATAACAAGCGAAAGCACGAGACGCCCATTCTGGCTTGTGCCGATAGTGTCCAGACGGCACAGAGATGGATAGTTCTTAGCATAATCCTGCATCATCTTCACATAAGTGTCATAGGTAGGATAACGATCCCAGTTCTTCATCTCTTCTGGTGTCTGTGCCATGATTATTGCCTTTGATTTGAGGTAATTTTTCACCAACCCAGCATGTGGAAATTGCTTTATAAAACGCTGATAATTGTCCTTACCCCAGATGTAACCAACAGCAGTATGACCATCGACTCTATCCACACTAACGAACTGTGGTATTTTACTAAAATCATTAAAATCAAAGCGTACAATATACTGCTGTGCTAATGAGACCATAGTTATTAACAAGGCTATAAATAAGACAAAATGCTTTTTCATTTCCGGGTGTTTTGAAAATTAATTATGCTAAAGATACATGGTTTTAAAATTTTTATCCAAAAACAAATGATTTTAACAGGCTAAATTTTAGCTTTGCAAGGAAATATTAATCCTCACAGTTATGGGTATTATAACCAAAGAGAAATTTCTGTCTAAGGACTGGATAATAGCATATTCCTTTATTTTAATAGGAACATTTATCATGGCCCTGGGTTTTGTGTTCTTCATAAACCCATACAAGTTCGCTCCCGGTGGTGTGTATGGTATTGCGATAGTCATCCACCATGTTACCAAGCCACTGGTTGAAGGCTTTTTACCACACGGCCTGCCCATTGGTCTGACAGCACTATCCATGGACATACCCCTGACAATTATAGGTAGTCGCGTCTTGGGTCCCCGTTTTGGTGTAAAAACAGTGGTTGGTTTTGTCTCCACAGCGGTATTTGTAGACGTGTTGCAAAACCTATGGGGAGATAAGCCACTGGTACAAAATGACCCATTACTATCTGCCATTTTCGGAGGCGTATTGGTAGGTATTGGGCTGGGCCTTGTTTTCCGCTCCCGTGCCACTTCAGGTGGGACAGACATAATTGCTTCCATACTTGAGAAATATACCAAACTACCTATTGGACAATTACTTATGTATGTAGACGCAAGTATTGCCCTGCTCACACTTTTAGCATTCCACGACTGGGCAATACCTCTTTATTCAATCATAATCATATACCTTACAGGCAGGGTAATAGATATCACGCTCGAAGGTTTTGACTACAACAAGGCTGTATTCATCATTTCAGAACATCATGAAAAAATTCGCGAGCTTATCCTTCATGAAATAGACCGTGGCGGTACAATTATCCCTGCACGGGGTATGTATTACAACCGCGAGAAAAAAATTATTTTCACTGTCCTTGGCCGTCGCGAAGTTGAGTTTCTCAAAATCAGTATATCCAAGATAGATCCAGAGGCTTTCATAACTATTGTGGAGGCCAAAGAAATTCTGGGCAAAGGCTTCAAGTCGCTTATACCTTCAGAGCACATGAGATAACAAAAATAGGAGCGCCTGCGGCGCTCCTATTTTTGCATTTATTTTTTCTTCTTCTTCAGTCTTTTAACTTCCTCTTCAAGCTTTTTAATCTTATCCTCCATCTCTTTAATCTTCTTATCCTTCTTAGCTAGCTGGCGACTAGCATCAAACAGACGTTCTTTAAGCTGCTTTTCCTTTTGCTCCATTTTCTTGTGCATAAATTCCAAAATCTCTCTGTTTGCCAGGTAATCCTCCATATTACACCTGAGCTCTATTCTCTCACGATTAAGTTCTTTAACCATCTCATTAGATTTCTGCTCTCTCTCATGTGCCAGAGCCAGGGCTTTATTAAGCTCCTCGTGTTTCTGCTCAAGTTCCTTGAGTCTCTTCTCAGCCTGGTCACGCTGCTCTTGCAGCTGACGACGGCCTTCCTCGATCTCGGCCATCTCCAATCGCAACTTGAGCTCTTCCTGCTCCAGTTCCTGGGCTTTTTTCTCTAGCTCACGTGCACGCAAAATATTTTCTGTGACATCAGCTGAAATTGCAATTATCTGAACAATATTGCCCTTGGGATCACGCAATGGTGAGTAAAATTCGTCAAACCAAAATTCCTTGCCATTTATTATGAAATGACGCACATAATGAACAGTTTCACCATTCTTAGCTCTTTCTAGAATCTCTCCTGATGAGAGCTCTCCTTCTTGATCAAAGTCTGAGATATGATGCCCTACAATGTCATAATGACTAATACCAAAGTGATCAAGCAATTTCTTGTTTACCCTGACAATAAATCCATTCAGGTCCAGTACAGTAACAAAACCTGCAGATTCAATAGCATTAAGCAAACTCTGCAGCTGTGCCTCACGACGAGCAGCTTCTTCCTGTGTGGCTCTCAGCTCTTCGAGATTCTGCCGCATCTCCTCCTCTTTTGAAGCCATCTCGCGTGCTTGCATCTGGGAAATCTCAAGCAATTTCGCTGTCCTTTCATTAATCTTTGTCAGAGAAAGTGTAGCTGCAATAGATTCACCTACCTGCTCAACGAACTTTATCTCATAGTCTTTCATCTCATTGAAAGAGGCTATCTCTATAACTCCCACGACCTGGTCTTCGTATTTTAGAGGCACTATAAGCAAACTACGTGGTGTAGCAGATCCAAGGCCTGATGTTATGGAAACATAATCTTCTGGTATATCAGTTAGATATGTAGTCTCTTTTTCCAGGGCTACAGTACCGACAAGGCCCTCGCCGAGTAAAAACTTCTTTTTCTTTTTACGCTCCTTGTTATAAGCATACGTAGCAATAAGCTCCAGGTAAACATTATCTTTGTCTTCATCGTTCAGATAAAAGAAAGCACCCTGATTAGCATTAAGATAATTGACCAGATTTTTTATAGCTATACGTGCCAGATCACTAATCTTATCAGCTTTCTGACGCAGCAACTCTGAGAATTTAGATATGCCTTCGTTTGTCCACTGACGGATACGCTCCTCTTCTTTTCGTTTTTCCTCTTCCTCCTGTGCGCGACGTAAGTCTTCTCGCAACTGTAACAAAGCATTACCCAGTACGTCTTTCTCACTCAGAGGTCTGTAATCAAGCTCAAAGCGTCCCTTACCCAGCTCCTGTGCGAACTTGACTGTTTTATGCAAAGAGTCAATATAAGTATTGAGTATCTCAATGATGTCTCCTATCTCATTATGTACCCTAATCTCCAATTTTTCCGGTATCTGACCATAGCGCAAAGGCTCAACAAATTCATAAACCTGTCTATAGCTCCGCTCAAAGATTCGCAGGTTGAGAATAAAGAGTGCGATTAAAAGCAAAAGAATGAAAGTAGACAGTATCAGGTAAATGTTGAAATAACGCCTTATATAATTGTGTGTCAAGGAGAATAAATAATTCTTCAAGCTCTGAAACAAAGTATTTG
>JALVRO010000238.1 GCA_027031265.1 Bacteroidales bacterium
AGCTGTGGATCTACACCATTGGGATAGCTCAAATCTGCAAAATCATCATAATTAAAATATCTATCATGCGCATCATCCAGATAATCAGTAGAAGTATAACGATTAGAAAATTCCACTCCTATTGACCACTGTCTATTAATATTATACTTCGCTCCTATACCCATAGAAATAAAAGCTGCAAACTGATTATATGGTTTTGGAGTATGCAACACCTCGGTTGGATCATAATAATTTGTATAAGTTATATCGGCATATTGACCTTCTGTGCCCAGTGGCCTCAGAGCATACCACTTCCCATCATTAAGATTCTTGGCCTTTGGATTATAATAAAAACCTCCAAAACCAAAAAACATATATGCAGCTATATTCCTTATGCCTCCCAGGCTAGCAAATGCATACCTCGGTGTAACCTTCTCCTTGAGGAAATAATACTCGAACTGACCTCCCAGCTCAATAACCGGTGATCTGAAACTCAGATTCCTGGCACGTCTACCTACATGCCCAGAGGCTGCATCATTTCCAGAAATTATAGCATAAGATGTAAATGCCTTTATGACAATCATATCAGCTATTCGTAATCGATAGCCAAACTGAAATGTAGGCCTTGTTGTTTGATAATCAAAGTCTCTGATACCCAGAAAATGCGCAGCATCCTTCTTCCCTCCTCCAAGGTCTCCCATGTAATTATTTGTTCCTGTACCAAAGAAGATGGCCTGGGCATCTCTTTTCCATTCTTGGCCAAAAACTATTACCCCACTCAAAAGTAAGGCTATTAATATGAGTACAGATTTTCTCATATCTACTTTGTTTGTATCTTTAATAATAACGTGTGTTTAAACAAAAAGTTTTAAATTCTGCTTAATAATTTCTTTTATCCATACCCCACATAAGCTTATTCCTCAACGTTGAGAAATAATTGATATGTGAAAGACGTATCATATTGAGCTTAAAATCAGCTTTTCTTACTATCAAATCTGATCCATTCTTCAGAAAAACATTCCTTGCATCCAGTGCTGCCAGAAATTCATCGCTCCTTCCATGTATAGTCAATCTTATTGTCACATTATCAGGCAAAACAATGGGCCTGACCGTCAGATTATGTGGCGCAATGGGCGTAATAACAAAATTTTCCGCCTCAGGTACAACTATAGGACCGCCAGCACTGAGCGAATAAGCAGTCGACCCTGTGGGTGTCGATACGATTAAACCATCTGCCCAATAAGTGGTCATATAATCATCATTTATATAAACATCAACACTAATCATCGAGCTGGTGTCCTTCTTCTGCACAATTATCTCATTTAATCCACAATTAAACTCACCAAAAGCGTCATTCTCTGTCTCCACAGCAATCATCGTACGCTGCTCTATAGTATACTTTCTCTTTATTATCATTTCCAATGCCAGATCCAGCTCATCCCTCGAAATATATGCTAAAAAACCCAAGCGACCACTATTTATACCAACAACAGGTATAGCCGTCCTCTCCAAAAACGAAACACATTCAAGGAACGTACCATCTCCTCCTATACTGAACATTATATCAACTTCCTCGCTTTCCAGCTCTTCTCTGGTCTCAAATGTTCCCTCAATCTTTGGCAGAATAAAAAGATTGTTTTTTATAAACTCAAAAAATGGTCCATAAACATAAATCTGAGCAGAATATCTGTTCAATTTTTCAAATAACCTATAGACAGCTTCATTAAAACTTTCAGGAAAACTCTTTCCAAAGATGGCAAACTTCATTTATCTAACGCAATTACAAATTGTTAATTGCAAAAATATTCATTTTTTTTTATCTTAGTAAAAATTATTACAAAAATATGAAAATACTCAGATTAATAATAATTGTCTCATTGCTAATTTCTTTTTCTCTATTATCTACTGCACAAAATAACAACCTTATACGCATTACCAATACTCAGATCATCACACCCGATGTGATTGACATGGGTATAATAGAGGGCCAAGAAAAATTCGTCAAACTCATAATAAAAAACGATAGACCCAATAGCGTCAAAATATGTAATATCCACACACCACAAGGATTTCAGGTCTCTATTAACAAAAAGCATCTTGCCCCCAAAAGCCAGACACCTCTCTTTATTGGTGTGGACCCAAAACTACTAACAGACACACTGGTTAAAGAAAAAATAAAAATTGAAACAAACCTTATCCTTCCTATCATTATTAATGTGCAGGTAAGAACACCAAAGCATTGAAACTATGGCATGGGAAATAACAAATAAGGTTCCTGACCGCAAACCTGCTGTAAGTGGCAAATTCTACCCAGCAGATCCTCAGGAACTTGAACAAATTATTAAAGACCTGTTTTCTCAAGCCAAAGAACGCATTGCCACAAACCCCAGAGGCATTATATCTCCACATGCTGGATATGTTTTTTCCGGTTTAGTCGCTGCTAGTGCATATAACCAGCTTGACCAAGACAAACAATACGACAATATCTTTCTCATAGGAACAAGCCATCACACTTATCTCAAAGGCGCTTCTGTTTACCCTGGAGGAAATTATATCATGCCTTTAGGAAAAATACCTGTCAATGACAAAATAGCACAACACCTGATCGACACATACAAATTCTTTTCTTTTTCACCAGAAGCTCATTTGCATGAACATTCCCTCGAAGTACAGTTGCCTTTCCTTTATTATAAACTTCGTCATCCATTCAAAATAATCCCAATCATAATTGGCACATATAATATCGACATTATCAAACAGATAGCCGATGCTTTAGAACCATACTTTACTGACAAAAACCTCTTTGTCATAAGCACAGACTTTTCACATTATCCCACTTACGAACAGGCTCAAAACGTTGATCAGCATACAGCACAGGCTATAATATCAGGTGACCCGGAAAAATTCCTCACAGTTATAGAGGAACACAAAAAACTCGGATACCGCAACCTGGCTACCAGTATCTGTGGTTGGTCTGCTACACTCGTGCTTATGTACCTCGCACAGAAAAATAAAAAACTGGAATTCAAACCCATAATATACCAAAACTCAGGCGACTCCATATACGGTGATCACTATCAAGTAGTAGGGTACTATGCTATTGTACTTGACGAAAAAGGTAAGGCACAGCAAAAGCAAGAAGATGAATTTTACCTCACAGAAAAAGAAAAAATCCAACTACTAAAAATCTCACGCCACACATTAGAGTCTTATATCCGCCAAGGAAGCATTCCACATTATGATCCTGGGCAGTTCTCAGATAATCTGAACAGACCCCTGGGAGCCTTCGTTACACTGAAAAAACATGGAGAATTACGTGGCTGCATCGGTCGTTTCATGCCCTCAGAGCCGCTATGGCAGATAGTACAAAAAATGACAATAGCCTCTGCCACAGAAGATAATAGATTCAATCCTGTTACTGAAGACGAACTAAATGATATAATAATCGAAATATCTGTACTCACACCACTGAAACGCATTAATTCTTTAGACGAAGTCAAAATAGGCAAACATGGGATTTACGTCCGATATGGGATGAACTCTGGAACATTGCTACCACAAGTAGCCACAGAAAACGGCTGGGATAGGGAACAATTCGTGGGATATTGCTGCAAATACAAAGCTGGTCTGGACTATGACTGCTGGAAATACGCCGAACTTTATGTCTATCAGGCAATAGTATTTGATGAGACAGAATTCGATCTCGTATAAAAATCTTATCCCAACACACTTCCCCTACACTTGCTCAACCTTTATACCTTCAAACAAACAGTACCCGCAGCAAGCGTAAACCACAGGCTTTGTCTATAATCCCAAACAACAACTCTACTTATTAAAAAATACAATTT
>JALVRO010000239.1 GCA_027031265.1 Bacteroidales bacterium
CTGACCAACTCTTTGATCTGCCATTACTCGAGAACTTACTGCTAGGTGGTAATAAAATCGAAACATTATCGGGGAGCATCAGTCACCTACACAAACTGAGTAACCTGTCGTTATGGGGTAACAAGCTTAAAACACTACCCGGGAGTATAGGAGGACTCTCAAGGCTGCGCACATTGGATCTGTCTGAGAACAAACTATCATCCTTGCCTCAGAGTATGGGCAATATGCGTGCTTTGATTATCCTTAACCTCTCAAAGAATAAATTCACAAAATTCCCTCTTCCTGTGACCAGACTTAGTCAGCTTTTATATCTAAATCTTTCGATGAACCTTATCAGCTCAGTTCCTAAGGATATTGAAAATATGAGGTTGCTAAAAATTCTTGATCTCTCGGACAATGCACTATCAACACTACCCAGGAACATAGGCAATCTCATTAGCCTCCTGGAGATAGATCTGGCAGGAAATAACCTTGAGCAGTTTCCTACCGCTTTATTACGGCTGATAATGATTAATACCATCAACCTCTCACGCAACCAGATAACCAAAATACCTGACAAAATAGCCCGGTTTGTAGCTTTGTCAGAACTGGACCTATCATTTAATTACATTTCATCCTTACCTAATAGCTTCTGCGAGCTCACAACTCTGGAGAATCTGGATCTGAGCCATAATCAGCTCACAGATTTACCTATTTGCCTGTATAAATTAACAGAGCTCAAAACACTAAAACTCTCCCACAATTTCCTCAGTCAGCTACCACAGGTAGTCACAGCCCTGGAGAATCTCCAAACTCTGGATATTAGTGACAATTCCCTGGCATCCCTTCCAGACATGAGCCTTATGAAAAGTCTAAAAATACTGGATATCCGCAACAACGCTTTCACACACATGCCTGAAATTGACAAACTTAACAAACTACAAATCCTAAAATTACGGGGTAACTTCATCCCGCGTGACGAGATACTCAATTATCTCAAGACACACCCACAAGTCCAGATCTCCTGGTAAAGATTATTTTATCAACCACGAAAATTGAATAGGCGTTTGCCACAGCAATGAAAGACTATCACCTTGTACTAAATACTGGGATAAACTACCCCCACCCAGGCTGACTACCAGGCTGTCGGCAAAAAACAATGCCTGGGCATCTGATGTCACCTCATATACCTGACGAAACATAGAATCCCTGCGAAAGATCCGTACACCCCTATCACACACAAACAACATACTATCTCGAAACTTCACATCTAATGGATATGTCAGGGTAATCACAGTATCCAGACTAACTGTGTTAAACTGGCCAACATGATATATCTCCAGCTGGTTACTAAGACTCCAATAATTTGCATCATGATGATAACTTACAGCCATAAGATAATTACCCGGACTACCAGAAAAATCCACATAACTGGCTGGACTTATACCATTGTACTCATTGAGGAAAACCAGAGAGCCACCACTAACAGAAAAAATCCGCATGCTATTAGTTCCTACAAACATTAGATGCCCCTTAAAGTATAAAATCTTGTAATTCGCATCGAAATTTGTCTTAGTCAAATTATCATACTCCAGCTCACCTCCCTTATTATTAAACACCACAACACTCTGTCCCACCAGACCATAGACATGACTGTTATCTGCTGCCAGCAGATTATACACAAAAAACAGGCTATCGGCATGCAAATCCACACTGCTATCCCTCACCCATGCCACTATTTCAGTATTATCAGGTCTATGCCCACGCACAAAAGATGGATCTATTTTCCGGCCATCAGGTGGCTGCAATTCACCAAACACATCCTGCTCACGATCCAGGACCTGGATACTCGTTGATGATAATAGCTTTATCGAAACAATATCCACAGAATTATTAACAAAAATCACACTGTCACGAACAACAAAATCAATTATTCCAGGTACGGAGATGAATGCAAGATTTCTTACATGCCTAGGATCAGAATTGTCAAGCACATGAATACCCTGGTAAGTCTCACCTACAAGCATCCAATTACCCAGGAACCCTACCTTAAACACCGTGTCTATATCACGTGCTGGCCTCATCTGTACAGAGTTTACCAGCTCTGATCTACTCATCAGCACCGGCTTGTATGCAGAATAATCAGATTGGGTCGTGACCTTGACATTGCATGAACCTACCAATAACGGTATAATCAAAATAAAGTTTGCTAAAATCCCCAGCTTTTGTCTCATTTATATTAAATTTGAAAGAAATTTACTATTTTGAATAACACTAAATTAAACAAAAATCCTACAACTATGAAGAAAAAACTTACAACTATCTTAATCCTTCTCGGAGTAATAGGCATTATCATTATTTTTATCCTTTTCTCCAGCATTATTACCATTCAGCCTGGTGAGCGCGGTGTAATTTTCCGCCCATGGACCACTGGCCTTGACAAAGACCATATCTATTCAGAGGGCGTACACGTTATCGCTCCGTGGAATCAGATGTATATTTACGACGTACGCGAACAAACTATAGATTTCACTGGCACAAATACTCTCGATGTCCTGGACAAAAACGGTCTTACTATACATGTGGATGTGACTGTACGTTTTTACCCAATGTATGACAAGATTGGATATATCCATGAACAATTTGGCAAGAACTACGTTAACAAGCTCGTTGTGCCAGAAGTACGCGCTGCCGTGCGCAAAGTCATGGGCAAATATACAGCCGAAGACATTTATTCCACAATGCGTCAACAGGTAGAGCAAGAAATTATTAAAGAGACAGACAGTGTGCTAGAAAAAAACTATATACGAATGACTGCATTGCTCATTCGCTCCATCAAAATACCCGAACAGCTTAAAAAAGCTATTGAACTTAAACTAACAAAACAGCAAGAAGCTCTGGCTTATGACTACATTGTCGAAAAAGAATTGAAAGAAAAACAACGTAAAATCATCCAGGCACAAGGTATAGCAGAGTACAATAAAATCATAAACTCATCCATGACTGACAAAGTGCTCACTTACGAAAGCATCCAGGCAACTCTCAAGCTATCAGAATCCGAGAATGCAAAAATCGTTATCATTGGCAATCCAAAAAACGGACTGCCTGTAATTTTGCAATAAAGAGCCTTTATTTGGTCTTTGCTATTTTCTTATTGCGGCAGCCATGTATTGGCTGCCGCAATAAGAATTATAGATCTGGTAACCACACATCCCTTCGACCACTAACAGCTTAATAATCAAACGATTCAATAAACAATAAATGTCAGAAGAAAAAGTACTTTTACATGGAAGTTTTTGTCTAACTGCTCATTTTTTTGGATAAAAAATCATGCAATGTTTTATAAAAAATAACTTTGTTTTTTCAACACGCTTTATGAAATTTGCTCAGCTAAGTGCAATAGAAAAATCCACGGGGAGATGAAAGAGAAAAATTCATGGCTAAGATTTCTGGTACGTTGGCGACTAAAGACCCAGAGTGACTATTACCTACTGGTTATTCTTAGTACTGTGGTAGGATTTCTCAGTGGACTGGCTGCTGCAATTATAAAGCATGCAGTCCGGCTCATTGAGAATCTGCTTGAGCGTGGAGCACCAGAGCATCTGATAAATTATCTGCACCTGATTTACCCACTCATTGGTATAAGCATGGCGGTCTTTTTTATGGTTTATATTCTTCGTCAGAAAGTAGATCATGGTATACCGTCCATTCTTTACGCTATTTCCAAGAACCATGCTTATATGAAACCACACAACCTATATTCCTCGATCATTACAAGTGCTCTGACCGTTGGTTTTGGAGGCTCTGTCGGTCTGGAGGG
>JALVRO010000240.1 GCA_027031265.1 Bacteroidales bacterium
ATCTCATTTAGCCAATCTTTCAGATCCCAAAATTTTGGTTAAAGAAGAAACTGATTTAATCAAAGGTTCTTATATAATGATAGATCCACAAGGACAATTTTTTGATAATACACAAGGACAATATAGAATTTCTGAAGACATTACTAAAATTGGTGTAGCAAAAGCATTAAAACAAATAGAATTTGATTATAAAAAATTTTTAAAAAGAGAGGGCTACTATTTTGCAAAAAATTAAAAACAGTCTATCCTGAACTCACTCCAAACCCTAAAACATACAACTATGGCTAAGAAATCTAACCACCGCGCAGACATCAAAAATCCAAACAAAGGCACACCCGGTACCAACAAAACTTACTCCAAATCACAGGGTAACCGGGGCAAAATGAAGAATCCTAACTGGTACAAAAATCATCCACAGCATCAACCCAAAAATGGGAAAAGTAGTTAATTAACCTTCTAATTCAAACAAACAAAAAATGAGATACTTATACAAAAACGGTAAAATGTATGAAATAAAAGACAAGAAAGAAAAAAAAGGGTTTGCCTACTTTATACTTTTCCTGAGTTTATTTTTGTTTTTAGTTACTCCTGCTCCCAGGCACTCTAACAAAAAGCTACACGATAACAGCAAGCATACTTTAACGCCCGAAGAGACTTCAAACCACGACAGAGAGGAACGCCAAATTTATTCAATTGATTTATACGAAAGACTGAAAGATGCAAACACATCAGAACATGAAATAATCAAAACTTATAATAGTCCATTAGGTAAGTTTAGATTGAAAGCAGGCAATAAAGAGCATTACGGTCTGAGACACATCCTGGCAAGACACACACGCAATTATTTCCCAGACTATAATAAAGCGCAAACCCTTTTTGATGACCACATTACACCAGATTTGATTGTGGGTAGCTTAGACTATTTCGTTAATTACTGTGTAGAAGTTTATTTGCAGAAAAAAGATCCTTATGACGAATCCCGCGGAGTTTGCCTCGGTTATATCATACATAAAGGACACCTGATACGATGTCTACTGGTCTATAGAAAAAGCGATAAAAGCATTATCACATTTTACCCACTGACAAAAGAAAATGAACTAGAGATGCTGGAGTCCAGAAGCAGACGGTACCAGGATTAGTTCTAAATACTGTCTAATCTATAACCAGCTAATTATGAAATATTTACAAACACCCCAAACAAGGGGACCAGGAATACTATGCCCTGTAAACAATAAACAACAAAAAACGCAAAAACTACAATAAATTTCGCTTAACATTTTTTATAATATTTGAATAAATTTACATGGCTATGAAGAAGATTCTCGAAAAAATACGGAATATAAGGCTTTCGCATGGATATACTCAGGAATATATGGCTGAGAAATTAGGCATAGATACTGTCAATTATGGAAGAATTGAACGGGGAAAATCAAAGCTCTCTTTAGAAAGGTTTATCAGGATATGTGAGATATTAGAAGTTTCCCCTACGGATCTATTAAATAATGAAAAAAATGGAATTATTGATTATTTAAAAAAGATTTATGAAACAGAAATCGAAATTCTCAATACAATTAAAAACCCAAAAAACTAAATACTATGAAAAGGTTAGGCTTACTTTTACTGGCAGTTATTGTATTAACTATGCTTGCTTTACAGAGCTGCGCTACAATTTTTGCAGGTTCTAAAACTGCAATAAGTGTAAAGGGCGCTCCAGATAGTGCAAAAGTCTACTATAATGGGATGTTTGTTGGTTATACACCTACAAAAGTTAAAGTTCCCCGTGGTAAACACAAAAACAATGTAATAGAAATAAAAAAAGAAAACTATGAGCCTGAGCAGGTTAGACTCTCCTCAAAACTCAGTACAGGCTATTTAATTCTTGATATATTTTCTGGAGTTTGGCCAACTATTATTGATTTAGCGACCGGCTCAATTTACGCACCTTATCCCAAAAAAGTAGACTATAACCTTGAACCAAAAAAATAAAAACCCTAAAAACCAAAGAATTATGAAAAGAACAAAAATCTTTCTGGTACTGACTATTGCTCTTGTTAGTGTTTTTTCTGGTTGCAAAAAAGACCAAAACACTATCCATGGTACTATAACATACAAAAATGCCATAACAGGAGAAGTCACGCCGGCAGAAAATGCAAATGTGTATTTGATGGTAAGCGATGACGAATATATTATGAAAACTGTTACCGATGATCAAGGCGAATATCTTTTCGACAATGTTCCTGATGGTCAGTATTTTGTCCAGGCTGAAAAGACCACTTTATTATTAGACTATCATGGCAAAAGTGAAACTTTTAAAGTAAAAGGTGCAGACCTCTTATCAATAGACCTAACACTGGGTTCTAATGCAAATGGTATTTACGGAAAAGCTATTATCGATAACAATGGAACCCAATACACAAGCTCTGATACATGGGTATATCTCTATCAACACGGCTCAGATAATCCTATCGATAGCATGCATTGCGATGATAATGGAAATTACCAGTTTATTGGTATAGACCCGGGTACTTATGATATAGACGCTGATTACATTGATGAGAATAATAATTATTTCTATGATTTAGTCGAAAACATATCTGTCCAGAGTGGTGATTTTGTTGAAGTTAACTTAACTCTTACAACAGCCAAAAAATAAACTTTTTATTTATAACATCTCGCGGGGACTGTTTTTTAGTCCCCGCTTTTTTATTTTTGTTAAAAAACTTTTCTCCTGATGCGAATATTGAAAATCATACACGGCTTTCCGCCACTCTATAACGCTGGGTCCGAAGTTTATTCCCTCTCTATTGTCGAACAACTTTCAAAATCTCACACAGTTCTAGTCTTTACTCGCGAAGAGAATGTTTTTACCCCGGATTTACTGTTTAGACAGGAAAAACGCAAACACTATGACGTTGTCTATGTAAATATGGCACGGGCAAAAGATGGATATAACCACACGATAATAAATCAACGATTTGCAAAGCTTGTAGACGAATTCAAACCAGAAGTTGCACACATTGGACATCTTAGCCATTTGTCAACTGGTATTGTGGATGTTCTATATGAGAAAAATATTCCTATTGTATACACTCTACACGATTACTGGCTAATGTGCCCACGCGGCCAGTTTCTGCAGCGAAACTTTGACGGACAGAATCTTTATCGGGTCTGTGAAAGACAGGACAACTACAAATGCGCAAAAACCTGCTACGCAATGTATCTCTCAGGCATAAAAGACAAAGACTATAATACTGACGACGAAACCAGGCACTGGACAAACTGGATAACCACTCGTCAGGCTGTTATGCACGACATTGTCTACAAAGTTGACCTATTCATCGCACCATCACGCTATCTGATGAACCGCTATATTAAAGACTTTGGTGTGCCAAAAGATAAAATAATTTATCTTGACTACGGTTTTCCTTTACATTACTTGCGACCTGTCAAACACAAGAAAAATGATGTTTTCACCTTTGGTTACATCGGCAGGCTAATGCCAGCAAAAGGCGTTCACCTGCTTATTGAAGCTTTCAAGAAAATTCGAAGGAGCGCTCGCCTGAAAATCTGGGGCATTGACGACGGACATACACTAAAAGCACTCAAACGACTGGCACAGGGCAGCCCAAATCCCATTGACTTCTGCGGGCAGTACGTGAACCATAACCTTGTAACAGACGTATTTTCTAAGGTTGATGTAATTGTCGTGCCATCAATCTGGGTAGAAAATTCTCCGCTTGTAATCCACGAAGCCCAAGCTTGTCAAATTCCTGTAATTACTGCTGA
>JALVRO010000241.1 GCA_027031265.1 Bacteroidales bacterium
ACCTCAATAAAATTACTTCCTCACTTATAGAGCTCGAACTTGGAAACCTCGAACGCAAAGAGCTAATAAAAACAACAAAAGAATTAGGCTTCATCACTCTGACAATCAATAGAATAGCTTCCAACTTTAAATACAAAGCACAGATTATAGAAAACTTCTCACAGGGAAAATATGAACAGCAAATACACCCTCTTTCTCCTAATGATATACTTGCACAAAACCTTATAAACCTTAAAGACTACCTCCAGACTTATGAACAAAATATCGAACAGACACGCCAGTCAGAAGCTAAACAAAAATGGGTAACACAAGGTCTGGCCTTACTGGGCGACACTCTCAGAGAACATGCTACTAACCTTCAGGATTTGCTTGAAACTTCACTCAAAACCATGCTCGATTACATAAAAGCTCCCATGGGAGCTATTTACTATAAAAACGAAATGGAACAGGAGCTTGTCTATGAGCTCAAAATAGCTTTTGCCTATGACAAAAAGAAAATGCACAAGGTAAAATACAGATTAACAGAGGGTTTCGTAGGCACAGTAGCTGCTGACGGTGAGCCAATAATTCTAAAACAGGTCCCTGAAGATTATATATTCTACGAAACAGCATTTGGACATGGCCGCCCAGATACTATTGCATGGTTTCCTATCAAAGAAGAAAATACCATCTTTGGTGTTCTGGAAATAGCTCTAAGCGGCCAATTCGAACATCACCACCTTCAGCTTATCAATAAATTCACATCAGACCTGGCTTCTACCATCACATTTGTAAATATCAACCAGCAAACAAGGCACCTGGTGCAGCAACTCACAGAAAAAACCGAAGAATTCGAACGCAGGGAAATCGAATACAGACTTACAATCGAAGACCTGAATGACCAGATCCATGAACTAAAAAATCAAGTTTCTGAACTTAAACTCGAAATTAATATCAAACAAGAAATTATTTCCGAAAAAGTCACAAAAATTATAGAATTAGAAGAAAAAATTAAAGACACAGAAAAAGAACTAAAACAGACCATAGAACGCTTCCGCAAAGCCGAAGAGCTATACAAAACAAAAATCGCTAACCTCGAAGAACAAATCAAAAAATTAAGTAATCGTGACTCACAACAATAACAGTAAAAGTTTGTTTATCAAAAATGCCCTTTATATTGATCCCTTTACTTTTGCCCAGACACACACACATATAAAAGTAGAACTAGGACCACAAGGCAAAATACATTTTATCCAGGACATACCTCAGGAAGCTGATGAAATAATCGATGCACAGGGTAATATCGTAACCCGGTCTTTTGTTATCGGTCATCACCATATATACTCTGCACTGGCTACTGGAATGCCAGCCCCCAAAAAAAATCCTACTAACTTTTTCGAGATACTCAAATATATCTGGTGGACACTGGACAAAAGCCTTGCTCCGGAAATGATCCAGGCCAGCGCTCTTACTACAGCTATATACGCTGCAAAAGCCGGTGCAACATTCATCATTGACCACCATGCCTCACCCTTTGCCATTAGAGGTTCACTGGAACTCATTGCCAGTGCCCTGGACAAAGTAGGCCTTGGACATCTGCTATGCTATGAAATTACAGATCGTGATGGACAGGATAGGGCACTCGAAGGACTGGACGAAACTGACGACTATCTCTACAGGAGACAAGCACTGGTCGGATTACATGCTTCTTTCACAGTGTCAGACCAGACCATGAAAAAAGCTGCCCTGATTATGGACAAACACTCCTCTGGTGTACATATTCATGTGGCAGAGGACAAAGTCGACGAAGATCTATGCACAATAGACCACGGCAAAAGAGTTATCGAACGACTCAAAGACTTTGGAATGCTTGATTCCTCCAGGACTATCTTAGCACACGCCATACATATCAATGAGCATGAAAGAAAACTTCTCCTCAACTCCAGAGCCTGGATAGTGCAAAATCCAGAAAGCAATCTGAATAACAAAGTCGGTTTCTTTTCTGCCAATGGCCTCGATCCCCACCGAATTATGCTCGGTACAGACGGTATGCATTCCGACATGATGCGCTCTGCACACTTTGCCTATTATGCAGGCCTGGCATTCGAACCACAGGATCTGGCCGACATTTACAACAGACTCAGGAACAACCACATTTACCTCAAGGCCAATGGCTTTGTAGGCGACAGTGATAACAATCTAATAATCTTAGACTATCAGCCACGAACACCTATTACACAAGAAAACTTCCTCGGACATTTTTTTTACGCTTTATCCTCATACCATATCAGGCACGTTATCAGCCAGGGTCGAATCATTGTCCAGGACCGTAAAATGACAACAATAGACGAACAGGAAGTTTTCAGCTTTGCCCAGCAACAGGCTTCTATACTATGGGAGAAAATGCAAAAAATCTGAACCATGAAACCCCTTATATTCCTGGTGCTTGTTACCCTTAGCATACAAATGAATGCCCAGGATAAACCTATCACTTTTCATTTCGACGGCTATGTGAACAATATGCAATCCATTCTTCTTGACTCTCTCAAAGGCAATTGGACAAATGATAATCTTATCCACAACCGTATTAACCTGAATGTTTCATACAAAAACACCCTCAGTCTGCATGTCTCGGCCCGCACACGTATCTTTACAGGCGAGACTGTTAAATACTTCCCTGGTTATGCCAGCTTCATAAAAAATAGTCCAGATTTCCTGTCCCTGTCATGGAATCTGGTTAATGAGCCTTCTGTATTGCTCAACACTACCATTGACCGACTATATCTCAAATTCACAGCTGGAAATCTAGAGTTTACAGCAGGACGCCAGCGAATAAATTGGGCAAAAACATTTGTCTGGAATCCCAATGACCTGTTTAACAATTATTCCTTTTTCGACTTCGACTATCCCGAACGCCCTGGCAGTGATGCCCTGGACGCCATTTATTATCTCTCACCAATGACCAACTTAGAACTAGCCTCAAAACTCGACAAAGACACAAATCTGACCACAGCCTTGCGTCTGTCTACAACGATTGGTACTTACGACCTTCAGTTTATCGGAGGTCTTCTCAAACAAAGCGATTATGTCATTGGTATGGGCTGGACAGGCTACATCGGCCAGCTCACTTTTCGCGGTGAAGCAACATATCTTAGACCCGGAAAAAACTTTGCCGACACAACTGGCCTCTCGCTTGTCTCTGTGGGTGTCGATTACTCCTTTGGCAAATCAAACACAATAATGCTCGAATTCCTTTACAACCAGCAAAAAGACCAGCCCTTAATAACATCCCCAATGGATCTATATACTGCACCTCTGGACATCAAGCACTTATCCTTTGCTCAGTATAACATCTTCGTACAAATAATGACCCAGCCCCACCCTCTCCTCTCTGCCAGCCTAGCAGCTATATTCTTCCCAAAAGAAAAAGGGCTGTTTCTGATGCCCAATATCACTTATTCCATTTCTGATAACGCTGACCTTACCATGGTTGGACAATTCTTCCAGGGTAAATTCTCCTCACCCAGCTCACATAAAATCAAAATCTTTGCCTTGTTCCTGCGCCTCAGCCTTAGCTTTG
This sequence comes from Bacteroidales bacterium, assembly GCA_027031265.1. Classification (GTDB taxonomy): domain Bacteria; phylum Bacteroidota; class Bacteroidia; order Bacteroidales; family S143-33; genus S143-33. Next base: position 3,560 of record JALVRO010000241.1, read on the forward strand.
GTAAATAATGCTAAAACCCAATTTATTTTGCACTAACCTTAGGTGGCATCCCTGCAAACAAAAAGACAACCAAACAACTTTATTATCAACGATATCCTCGGCATACATAACAGCCAAAAAAATAGGTAGTATTAAATTTTGTGTGTATACGGGGGCGAGTTTGTGGTGATATTTTTTTATTATTGTCTGACATAAAGGTAATCATTTTTGGCTAATATTCCA
>JALVRO010000242.1 GCA_027031265.1 Bacteroidales bacterium
CCAGGGCCTAAGATGATGTGGCAGTTTCAGGAACTGGGTTATGATTATAGCTTGAATGATTGTGGGGATGGTACTATAAGCGAGGATTGCCGTACCAGTCCCAAGCCAGTTCGATGGGATTATTTCTACAGTGACACGGCACGCCTGGCTCTTTATAATGTTTATCGAAAGCTGATTAACCTGCGTCAAGACAATGGCATAATCCGCCAGGGGACATATACTTACAATCTTTCGGGCCTGGTCAAAGAGCAATGGCTCTCGACAGATACTTTGAATCTGTATGTTGTGGCCAATTTCGATGTGGTAAGTTATGATGTGGACCTTAATTTTCAGCATACTGGTACGTGGTATGACTTGTTAACAGGAGCTACTGTTGATGTGCAGTCTATACCAAAAAAAGAGACGTTGCAACCAGGAGAATATCATCTTTTTGCAGACAAAGAGCTGAGCCTTGTCAGTGATGTGACAGCAGGACTTGGAGAGGTGAAAAACCAGGTTAATATTTATCCGAATCCTGCGCGTGATAAGATTTATATCACTGGTGCTAATGAAGGAAGGATAGAGATTTATTCCCTCGATGGGCGGATGATTAAAAGCCAGAGAATTAACAGAGATGCCCTGGGCATAGGGGATTTGAGGCCTGGAGTGTATATTTTCAGGCTATGGACAGGACAGGGGCTGAAGACAGGTAAATTTGTCAAGCAATAATGTGAGTATCCATGTGCTTTGTCCGATTAATAAAAAATTGCCCCAGCTCCTCAGAGCCAGGGCAGTTTGTGTATAGTTTGCTATTATCTCTTTGTACCTGGGTACTGCTCAAGGGCTTTTTCGAGTATTTCCATTGAGCGCTTGAGATCATCGACATTGAGCACATAAGCGATACGTACTTCGTCTTTACCGAGCCCTGGAGTAGCATAGAAGCCAGGAGCTGGTGCAAACATAATAGTCTCGCCATTATCGTTGAAGTCAGATAATAGCCATGAGCAGAATTTCTCGCTATCGTCAATAGGCAGACGGGCGATTGTATAGAAAGCACCGTGTGGCATTGGAGCAAATACACCAGGAATCTTGTTTAGAGCATCAATGAGGAAGTTACGGCGTTTTACGTATTCGTCATAAACCTGCTGGAAGTATTCTTTAGGTGCACGCAGGGATGCCTCACCCACAATCTGACCAAAATAAGGAGGACTTAGACGTGCCATGCCATACTTGAGAGCTAACTTGATAAACTCTTTGTTTTTGCTTACCAGATAACCAGTACGGGTACCACACTGGCTGAAGCGCTTGGAATTGGAGTCAATCAGAACCACGCGATCTTCGATGCCTTTGAGCTGCATAACAGAGAAATGCTCGTATCCGTCATAAACAAATTCGCGGTAGACCTCATCTGCTATGAGGAAGAGGTCATGCTTGAGGGCTATTTCGCGTAGCTGCTCCAGTTCTTCACGTGAGTAGAGAGCGCCGGTTGGATTGCTGGGGTTGCAGATTAATATAGCCTTTGTCTTGTCTGTGATTCGTTTTTCGAATTCTTCGATAGAAGGCAGAGCGAAACCGTTTTCGATAGTTGATGTAATAGGAACGATTTTGACATCAGCTTCCCTGGCAATACTGTTGTAGTTTGTGTAAAAAGGTTCGGGTATGATAACCTCTTCACCCTGGTTGAAAAGAGTCATGAAAGTAAAGAACAGTGCTTCGGAGCCGCCTGCTGTGATGAGGATGTCAGTATAATCAACGTCAATACCAACACCCTGGTAATATCCTGCCAGAGCGCGACGATAACTCTCCAGACCTGCGGAGTTGGTGTATTCGATAATAGTGTCTGGGCTAAAGTTTTTTAATGGCTCGAGCGCAACCTCTGGAGTTTTGATGTCAGGCTGGCCAATGTTGAGATGATAAACTTTTATGCCGCGTTTTTTTGCCTCATCAGCTAATGGAACTAGCTTACGTATTGGTGATGCAGGCATTTCATAAGAGCGGGTAGATAGCTTTGGCATTGTTTTGTGCTTTTGAATTTGCCTCAAAAATACCAAAAAATTGTATTGTGCAAAATGTTTTAAGTCAAAGACATTAGTAAATTGTAAAGCTTTGCGAAGTTGGTAGTATCTTTATTATTAGTCTATTTTAATGGTTTTGTATGTTGGTTTTGTTTCGATTAACTTATTATAACAAAGGGGATTAATGGTGTATTTTATGAATTAGAAAAATCATGGAATTAGGGTAATTTTCATTACACAAATTCGAGTTTTTTAAGTCAGACTATCGAATTTGTAGGGTTATCCACATGTTAAAATTTGGGTAATTAAGCTGGTTAGAACGATTTGAGCAGCCTGTTTAGGAAATAACTTCGTGTCGTGGACCATGGGGACAGTGGTATGTACAAAGATGTGGTAATGACAAAATAAGAGCTGGGATAAGATTCAAAGGGCTTGATAATGTATGGACTGGTTTCTGTTCCCACATTAATCGTGTATTTTTTGTTAATAAATGTTTGTGGGAAAAAGTCTGCCTCCACATTGAGGAACAAGAAATTAATGCCCCCCATCAGCACATAATTATACTGGACCATGACCTTGTCAGTGTGTGACTGGGTACGTAGCTCACTATTCCAGCTGGCTTCCTCAGAGATATCAAGCTGTAGATTCCAGTTGAACCGGGCTCCCAAGAAAGCATAACGTTGCAGGTCGAATATTTCATAACCGAATTTTACATACACGGGAAAACTAATGGAATGAATGCGAAAAGTGCGGATAATGTAGTCATTGGACGAGGTGGAGACAAATTTATTTGATACAGCAAAATTGTAATATTCTGCGCCTATGATGAAGCCTCCCATGTCATTGTGCCAGTCAAAGTGAAAATCCAATCCTACGTTAAATCCTCCGTTGTATTTGAGGAATTTGTTTGTATCCGGGATAAGGTACCGGTCTCCTTCGTAAGAGTTTATAAACATTCCATTTGAGCTGAGTGGGGCAGGGTTGAGAAACTGGTTTGTCACCCCCAGTCGCAGTGCAAAATAATTAAACTCTCCCCATTGTGCTAACAGGGGGATGCTCAGCAGAGCAAATGATATGATGAACAATGCTTTTTTCATAACAGTAAAGTTTTTACCATGCCTGATAATACCAAAAATCTTTTGCATAAGGAGCAATGGAGTCATAGTATTTATATCCAGTGCCAACAAAGCCCAGTTCTCCAAGCCTCATAGCCACCCCGTCACGTGTAGCTTGCTTACCACCATTGTAGTCAGGACCAATCATATAATCAGTTATTGGCGTCCAAGAATTAGACAGGGCATCATAACGGTAGAAATCTTTAAATCCTGCTGTGGCGCTGCATCCCAGTCCCACAAAGCCGTAATAATCAATAGCAAAGGCCACAGCCTGTGTACGTGCCTGTCCTGGGAAAGAGGCTTTGCGGCTCCAGTAGCCGCCGGTTGTGGTATTTGGCACAAAGCTCCACAGGTCAGAAAAATATTGTGAAGTATTCTTTTGTCCCAGACCAATATAAGCTGCTGAATCAATCACAAAGACTACAGCATCCATGCGTGCGTATTGTGCATCAAGCACAGGCATAAGATCCCATGGAGAGCCATTACCGCGGTCAGCCTCCCTGGGGTCGAAACGGTAAATTGTGGTGGTTGTATTCCCGCTTTCTGTCTTGCCAAATGCGACATAACCATAATTTTTGATAGCGAAACCAACAGCACGGCTAATTTTTACTGGGTAAGAAGTCTGGGAGATAGTCTGGCTCCAGCTATTATCACCAAAATCATATACATACCATGCATCTGTCTGTCCAGATTCATAAGGGCTGGTCTCGCCTGTGCCATAATAAAATCTGGTAAGTTCTTTGCCATCGAGGTTAGTATAAGTAAGCACAAAGCCCACTGCCTGGGTAGCACGGTATGGTATTGATGCTTGCTCTGTCCATGTGCGGGTGCGTGGGTCGTAGAACCACATATCGTTGAGCACTTCGTTGGCGTTATTGCCTCCTGCCAGTATGCCAATATCATAGCCTTTTTCTGGATCAGAATAGGTAGCAGCTACGGCTCCTGTCCTTATAGAACCAGGTAACTGTGGAGCAGCAAACCATGTATCCACTGCTCTTAGTGTAGTATCAGAGAAAATAACAGGATTGTAACCAGTATCACCATGAATGGTTACTATGTAAGAGCGCACATAAAAAGGCGTGTTTGGATAAAGATTATTTATGTCTGTGACAAAGATACCAGCGCTATCCATAGGCCAGGCGCCTAGCCTGGAGTAATTGCTTGTGTCGTGTGGATTGATTACTGGTATAGGATCAGTCATTGACCACACATGCCCATATTGAATTATTGTGTCATAAACAGCCTTGAATTCACCCTGTATTTTTGCAGAGAAAGGTGTAATGGCTGCTGCGGTGTCCTCATAATACAGCTTGTCTGGTAAGGCCTGTGTCTTGAGCACAGCACCATTTAGCGTTAGATATGAGGAAGGGAAATATACCCGGTAAAAACTGTAAAGCTGATCGTTCTTTTTTTTACAAGAAAAAAACAAAATACTTAGTGTGAGAAAAATAAAAAATATGTTTTTTTTCCATGACATTACTGCAATGAGTTTAATATTTGTACAAGTTCATCAAAATCAACGTATTTATATCCTTCTTTTGGTATTTCTAAAATTTGTGGATCGATTTTCTGGCTCACAATATCTTCCAGGGCAATATCCATTATAACGTTTAATAATTTTAGCTTAAATTTAAGCAAAACTCCTGGAATTTTATAATATGGTGTATTGACATTTGCAAATTTTACACCAAGGTCTGTAGTATAATAAACCCAGAACGTGTCAGGCTGTATAGATGGGCAGGTAATAGCAGCGGCTTTACAATTATAGCCTTTGTAAGTGAACGAAGTGTCTAAATATTGAATTTTTATTTGCTGCATCTGGCTACTGGCAAATGGTTCCCCGTCAAGGTCTGTCTCGTAAATGTATTTTTTATCCAGAATTCTCATAATTGTGTATTTTCGTTCCAGGTCGGGACGTGTGAGCATTACCATGCGAAAAGTGCCAAAAAAGCCTTCTACAACAGAAGCACTACTGTTATCCTTGAAATATGTGTACATTTTATGTGGAAGAAGGATAACTATGGGATTTTCTTCCTTAGTTGTTTCGTAAGTGATAGTGAAGGTAGCAACACCTTCTGTAAGGTGCTTTTTTGAAAGAAAATTCTGGCAGCCCATTAAAAAAAAGTAAAAGCTTAAAACACCTATTATCAGTAACTTTCGCTTCATTAGAATAGTATTATTTCCTCAACGGCTCTCATATTATATCCAATTAGTATACAAAAATAAAGCCCAGATTTTAGATTTGAAAGTTTAATTTTAAGAAATTTAACATTTACTCGTTTTTCAAAAACTATTCTACCCTGTAAGTCTATGATAATTAGCTTATTAAAGAGAATTGGTGATTGAATAAAAATTTGGCCATGGCTTGGATTAGGATAGATTTTAACCACATTGTTTGGTTTTATGTGAATAAAACCAATAGCATCGAGGTCAAAACCACAGGTTTGGTAAGGAGTAGGATAAGGATCGTTTATTATATGTCCTTGATTATCATAGCTTGCCAGCAAGGGAGATATGCTCCCTCCTACATCCCGAATGCGAATATAATAAATGCTGTCCAGGTTAAGCCCGTTTGGTTGATAACCGGCTAATTCATTTAAATCAAAAGGTACTCCATATCCTGCTATGTATTTTCCAGCGAGGTTGTGTATCTTGCTGGCGTCAAGCATATCAAAACCACCGATCTGGACACTATCAGGAGTCAAGGACACACAGGGAAAGGTGAAAAAATGTTTACCATCAGAGCTAACCTCCACATAAGCCAGCTCCAGAAAAGCCATTGAGGAATCAGAAGGATTGGGAAAACCATTTTCAAAAACAGCAAAGTCCCATCCTGGACCATCGTATAAAGGCTGCGGAAGAAAGACAGTTACATAGCCTTTGTCCCCCAGGCTGACCACACGTCCGTCGGCAGGTCCATAAATGTTTTCTATCTGACCAAAACTAGCTCTGTTATTACCATTAATAGCAACAGTTGTATCACCAAGCTCGAGAAATCCCCGCTCAATATATGCTTGTATGGCCCAGGCCTTAAAGATTGGGGATGTGGCAGGCAAGGCAGTGGAGCCTGGCATACCCGCTTGCGGGGCATATTGTGCCAGGCTCCTGAAAAAAATCATTAAAAGCAATATGTTCAGGATGTTGCGAGTCATAAATTATGTTGAGAAATCGCTTTCTAACGCATAATTGAGCTATATGATGCTTACTAATGTGTGGACATGTGATTGTTATCAGTGGCGAATGATTATTTTCTGGCTGTGCCACTGGCCTCCGTTCCACATCCGTAATATATACAAACCATCAGGTAAATGGCTGATATGGATTGTGTGCTGTGTCCATTGTCCAACCTTTTGCCCGTGAAGATTAAAAGCTTCTGTAAGTTTGGTTGATTGGGGTACATTGAAATAGCTTGAAGCAGGGTTGGGGTAGACCGTAAGACCAGAATTTATTTTTGATGTATGAACTATTGTAGTCTGGGATACTGGGATGAAACGCAGCATATCCATAGCAAAGTATCCAGGTGTATTCATTCCATACTTTCCGGTATCTGTGCTTATCAGGTTAAAGCTAATGCTATCAATCCTGCCCAGAGAAGAAAGGTCTACGTATGCCCAGTCTTTCTGTATGAAGCTTATACCGCCTCTGTAATCAGCGAGAAAATGTGTTATTGTATCGGTTGGCTGGTTATCTATCAGACCGACGATAATGAGTTTTAGATAATCGCCAGGTCCAAAGGCTTGAGCAAAACTGTTACCTTTTTTTATAACCAATGCTGTGTAGGTGGTATTTGCAACATAGATAGAGAGAGGTTCTATAGGCTGGGAAAACTTAATACCTGCAGGAATGTTTTTATAATTATCATTCCAGTCAATACCGATGTATGCCAGGGCAAATGTAGAGTCAATTAGATAGCCAGGATACGCACTCCATTGATTGTTGGAGCCTTCTGCGGTGTCGTCTTTCCAGGTGGAATAAGCCCAGCCTTGCCATGAATTCCATGCCGAATCGTAAGAGTTGTAGAATTTTACCCATACATTACCCACAGTATCGGCAAAATAGCCTTTTCCATCACTACCGTTGTAGAAACCTGTATCTGGTACAGGCAGAGCATTAAGTGTAAAGACAGTGTCCTGTGCCTTTGCTGGGGACAGGGCAAAGGCAGCCACAAGAATCAGTAAAATCTTTTTCATAGCACAGCATTTTTTAGGTTTAAAATTTTATGTGCTGTGCTTTGCAGGGGTGGGATAAAAGAACAGAAGACCTGTTGAGGATAGCTCCTGTTCTGTGCTTTAACCCCCGAAAGCACAGATGTTTTTGTCAAAACGGCAGGTCTTCTGGCTTGCGCCTCCCAGATGCGCCTTCCCATCCTCCCAAAGGACAGTGGCCATTGCACTGGGAATGAAAATAGCGCTCACAGCTGCGGGGACAGCTCCGGATTTTCACCGGATTCCCTTTTAAGCCGCAAGGGCACCGTTTTGACTCTGGCAAAAATAGACTTTTTTAGGTAAAAGAAAAATTTTTTAACTTTTTTGTTTCTACTTGGCAATCAGTGTGTTATTATTTCGTCAGTGAGTAATGCAGTTTTGCTGGCAGCTTGTCTGCCCAAGTTAATCATTCTTTTTATGTCTTCTCTGGAAAAGTCTGTCATTGAGACGAATAGCTCTTTATCTGGTTTGATCAATGAATATTTAAATTTCCTGTGTTCCGAGCTATAGTCCTGAATAATAGCCAGGTCTCGCATTAACAGTTCGTTTTCTGTAATGTGTTTTGTTCTGTATATAAGCTGCATCAGGTCTCCTGGGTTAAAGGCAACTTCGTCTAGTTCAGTAGGTTGGCAAAGAATAATGACCATTTCATCGATATCATACCTGTCGAGCACAAATTCAGAGGGGATAATATGTCGCTCAGCTGCGTCAATATATGGTTCTCCCTCTATCAGTACATAGGGCATGATGAAAGGTATGGAATAGCTAGCAAAAATAGCGTCTATCAAATCACTGTCTCTAAGGCCGAAATAACGTGTCTTACCATCGTAGGTATTGATAGCGCCTATAAAGACCTGGACAGGAGATTTAACAATGTATTCGACGCGTAGCTCCTCCAGTATTATGTTTTCGAGTGGGGAGGAGTCGTAAAGGGATGTGAATTTTTTGAATAGTATTTGATAAGCAAGCTGAAGCAAGGGCCTTCTACGGATAACCTTACGGGGTGATGTAATATTTTTTAACCAGAATTTTTCGAGTAGTGTGGCGACCCTGTCAAATCCAATCTTACCTTCGAATCTGCCCAGCTCATTGGCTATAAAAATGGCGTGCAAGGCTCCAATACCATTACCAGCTATAATATCAGGCTCGAAGCCGGATGCTAAGACCTCTTTTAGTGCACCAGCCTGGAATGCTCCTTCTATGGTACCTGAGCTCAATATTAAGGCTTTTTTACCCATAAAATAAGGTTTTTATAACCAGGTAGAATTTTTTGCAGATTCATAACCCAGACTCATCATGTTTTTTATATCGTCCAGATTGAAGCGGTCAAGAGTGAATTTCAACTCTTTAGAGGGACGAATTATTCTGTATGGTATTTTCTTTTTCAGAAAGAACAGGAGTTTTTGGTTAAACTTGTGAATATTATCCAGATCGCCTCTAATTATCTGATTAACAGTGATATTCTTTGTCCGGTTAATATATTCCCCAAGATTGCCTATGTTAAACTCTTCTTTTGCGAGCTGCCCGGGATGAGTAATAACTATAACAAGTTCACTTAACTCATCTCCCTGGACCAGTGGACGCAAAGGAACCACATCTCTCAGACCTCCATCTACATAAGGGATTCCGTTAATATATACTGGTGGCATAATCAATGGAATAATGCTACTGGCTTTGGATGCTTCGACAATATGTGGGTGTGAGGAATTAAAATATTCTATCTTTCCAGTATAAAGATTCACAGCTCCTACAATCAGCTCTATGCGAGACTTGCTTATGTTCTGGGCACTGAGGGAGTCGAACCAGCTAAAATATTCAGAAGTATCCATAAAAGACTTAAAGCGCTTGCGAATCAGTCCGTATCCCAGACTCCATAGAGGTCTTCTTTGCATAACAGTACGGGGTTCACTAGCGTGTGTAAACCAGAATTTAGTCAGCTCCTCAAGGGCAAAAGCAAAGGACTGTTTTTTGCCCTGGCTACCCATATTATTAACCAGATAGGCAGCGCTAACAGCTCCAACAGAGATACCAAGGATAATATCTGGCTCAAAGCCTTCTTCGATTAATCGACGTATGGCTCCTACGTGAAAGGCTCCTTTTATAGAACCACCACTGAGAACAAGAGCTTTTTTGCGTTTCATACCAGGGACTTTTTTCAAAAAAACAGAGAGCCTGCACATCGAGGCAAGCTCTCTGAGTATGAATCTTATAGCTGGAACGGGGATTATAGTATCCCAATAATGTCCAGGACGAACAAGGTTACACCCAGTATGATCAATGTTGCTGCTATGATTGTAACAAGCTGTGGTATAAACAATAATGCGCCTAAAATGACTAAAAGTACACCGATAAGGGCATTCTGACCGATGTGTGCATTTACGTGCGTAGGAATGATGTTCTTTGAGTGCTTGACAATAACCTTGTGAAAATTAGCTTTTTGTGAGATTTCTATTTTCTGGGCTTTGTGCTGGATACCAGGAGCAATTATTGCTGCACTGGAAAAGCTAACCAGACCTAGTAACAAAACCACGAGCGTAATAATTCTTTTCATTGCTATATGAATTTAAGTTTGTTTTACAAGTTTAACAAAATGATTTAATAAGTCAAAGTAAATTAGTTAAAAATAGGGTTAAGTTTAATATTAATCTTTTCGTCAGCAATACGGCGTAAGTACTCGCCATATTGATTATTCTTATATTTGTCTGCAAGTTTGATCAGCTGGCTACGGTCAATAAATCCGCGACGGTATGCTATCTCTTCAATACATGCAATTTTCAAGCCCTGGCGTTTTTCGATTGTTGCAATAAAATTAGATGCATCGAGCAGGCTCTGGTGTGTGCCAGTGTCAAGCCATGCAAAACCACGGCCGAGTAACTTGACTTTGAGGCGGCCTTCTTTGAGATAGAGGTTGTTCAGATCTGTAATCTCCAGTTCTCCACGTGCAGATGGCTTGAGATTTTTAGCTTTCTCTACCACATCATTACTATAAAAATACAATCCAACCACAGCATAGTTTGACTTAGGCTGCTTTGGCTTTTCTTCCAGGCTGATAACTTTTCCATGCTCATCAAATTCTACTACACCATAGCGCTCAGGATCCTTAACCCAATAACCAAATACATAAGCTCCGTCTTCGAGATTGGCTGCCTCCTGGAGCATAGTAGTCAGTCCATAACCATAGAATACATTATCACCCAGAATCATACATACGTTATTATCTCCAATGAATTGTTCGCCAATAATAAATGCCTGAGCCAGACCCTCGGGTTTTGGCTGGACAGCATAGCTGATTTTAAGTCCCAGATGTGATCCATCTCCAAAAAGATCTTCATAAAGATGGATGTCGCGTGGTGTGGAGATTATCAGAATCTCACGAATGCCTGCTAGCATAAGCACAGACAGTGGGTAATAAATCATTGGTTTGTCATAGATGGGGATAATCTGCTTTGAAATGGCAATGGTAGCAGGGTAAAGACGTGTGCCGCTACCACCTGCTAAGATGATTCCTTTCATGTTTTACGTTTTTGTGGTTTAAATATGTATAGCTTCACCATGGGCTGCGGCAGCAGCCTCCATAATAGCTTCTGACAGAGTAGGATGTGGGTGCACAGATTTTATGATTTGTTTACCTGTGACTCCTGTATTCATGGAGACAACAAGCTCAGCAACCATATCTGTAGCATTCTCTCCAATAATGTGTGCGCCTATGACGTGGTCTTTGTTGTCAAAAATTAATTTGACAAAACCATCACGGCTGCCAATAGCAGTTGATTTGCCCAAAGCAGAATAAGGGAATTTGCCCACATGATATTCAATACCTTTTTCTCT
>JALVRO010000243.1 GCA_027031265.1 Bacteroidales bacterium
TGGGATAAACAGCATACAGACCCTTCTGAAAATTATAAACCAGCGAATAAGGACGATACTTGTTATCCACCCAGGCATAACCTCCGAGCACTGTATCTTCAGGAGTGCGAACCAGCCATGCTTCATAGTCAGTCTGCAGTGTATCAGTCTGTCCTAGATAGACAAACTTTTCCACAGCTTTGAAATGAACCGAAGAATGGCTCGAAAGTCTTGTTGCCAGTTTTTCTAATTTTTTCTCTGGCGGTACATTACAGGCACCTATTGTCATAATTACCAATAAAACAGCTAATAAGCTTCTCATTTTTACAGAATTTTGATTTGCGTCAATATAAAAAATCTATATTCAAAATCAAAAATTAACTTGCAGTATCTATTACTGGCATAGCATTCTGGTCGCTAACCAATACAATCATCAGGTTTGACACAAGGCGGGCACGTGCCTGGTCATCAAAGCTGGCAATATTCTGCTCTTCGAGTTTTCTGAGAGCCATCTCCACCATTCCTACAGCACCATCAACAATCTCAGTCCTGGCAGCCACAACAGCCTTTGCCTGCTGTCGTTGGAGCATAGCAGCGGCTATCTCAGGAGCATAAGCCAGATGACTAATACGTGCCTCTAGCACTTCTATACCTGCTACTTCCAGTCGTTCCTGCACTTCATTTTTCAGACGGTGTGAAATCTCCTCTGTGTTTTTTATCAATGACATCTCAGGATGGTCATAATCATCATAAGCATACTGCATAACAAGACTACGCAGTGCAGCTTCACTCTGAATGGAAACAAACTCCGAATATCTCTGAACTTCAAATAATGCCTTTGCAGTATCTACCACACGCCAGACAATGATAGCAGCCACTTCAACAGGATTTCCCTCATTATCATTGACTTTCAGATGGTTGGTTTCGAAATTATTAATCTTTAGCGACACTGTTATCTTTCTAAAAAACGGTATAGTGTACTGTAGGCCATGACGTCTGACAGATCCTACATAATGCCCAAAGAACATGAAAACCTTGGCTTCGTTAGGACGCACAACAAATAGGCCCTTACCCAGAAAATACAAAGCCAGAAAATCTATTACCATCCATGTCATCACTTTTTCCTCCAGCACCATGGGAAAGATGGAATAAGCCAGGATGGCCAGCAAAACCAAAAGAATAAGCCAGCCACTTACAGAAAAACCTTTTTTCTCTGAGAATCTGGAAAATTGATTTGTAGACATAACGTAAAATTTATGATTTGGATAATGATAGAGTCTCTATAATTTTGCTGGCCATCACATCAGAAAGTTTATAATATGACTGACGGGTAAGGCCGGCAATATGTGGTGTGAGAATAACATTAGGTGCTGTTCGCAGATAAGCCAGATCTGGCGAATCTGCCTGTAGCTCAAAATTATGTTTCTCATACTCAAGCACATCCAGAGCAGCACCATAAATTTTGCCCTTTTTCAGGAATTTAACCAGGTCAGATGTCTTTACCACCTGTCCACGACTGGTGTTAATTAGATAAAACCTCTTGCGGAATCGCTTGATAAAACGTCCATCCACCATATATTGCGTCTCCTGGGTCAAAGGCACATGAAGCGTGAGAATATCAGTATGCTCAAATATCTGCTCCAGACCCACCTCCTGGACGTAATCATTGCCAAAACCTGTCTTGTACTTGTCATAAGCTATGACTGTGACGCCGAAGCTACGAAGGCGCTTAGCGACAGCGCTTCCCATGTTTCCATAACCAATAATTCCCACGACTTTACCCATAAGCTCAAAGCCGCGGTTTTCTTCGCGCAGCCATTTTCCATCCCGGACCTGTGCATGTGAAAGGCAAACATTATGAAGCAGGCTAAGCATCAAGGCCACAGTATGCTCGCCCACTGAGTCGCGGTTGCCTTCCGGACTATTAAGGCAAATAATTCCCTTGTTCTGGGCATAGTCCACATCAATGTTTTCCATACCAGAGCCCACACGGCCTATAAGGCAAAGCTGTGGATTATTGTCAATCAGGGCTTTGTCCACGATTATCTTGCTCCTGAGGATCAGACCTTCGTAGCCGTGTAAAATATTTTTGGCCACATCCGGCTTAATATCTGGCATATAGTCACATTCATGACCAGCTTCGGCGAGACGCTCGCACAAGACTTCATGCACTTTGTCTATGACAATAAATCTCATTCTCTTACTTTTTTCAAGTCTTAGCAAAGATAAAACTTGAATGGAGACGAACAATGATTTTTAGCCACAATTGTTTTCGATTTATACCTCAAAGTCTCCCAAGGTATGGACACAAAGTAATGTAAAGCTTGGTGGCCTTTGTGAAGTCCTTTGTGTCCTTTGTGATTTAATTCTAAACTCTAAACACAAAGTTACACGAAGTACGGGTACTAAGTTCCTTAAAGCTTACCTGTAATACCCTCGTATTTTCTCTATTGTTGGTTCTAATTGCTTGCCGTATTGCTTCAAGTACTCCTGGAAGCTCAACTTCTGGTAGTACCCATCCCCAAAATAAGTTATTATCCGGTAAAAATCTTCTGGCAGCAGGAATACCTGCTCACGGTTCAGGAGCTTATAATCTTTGTCCAGTACCAGGAAGGCAGGGAATTTCATTCGACCACCAAGCATACTAATGGCCAGATCATGATATGGATAACGGTCCGAAGGTCCATACTTCCTGCCATTAAACTCAACAGTATCTTTGCCTCGTGCTTCAACAGTCACAGGATAAAAATGCTTATTCAGATATGAGGCTATAATCGGATTATTATAAACCTGCATCCTCATAATTGTAGGAGCCACGCGCAGGCGGTCATAGACATCTACGAAAATCATTTTTGCTTGCCGCTTTTCCAGACTATCAAGCTGGTTTATGTCTTTCCAGTGGATAAAAAGCCTCGATATAACCTGCTTCATACCAGGCGGATAAGCCTTATAATACACCTTTTCAAAATCGTCATATTGTGTGGTTGTGTAAACCTCCTCAGCATAATAAATCAATATTGGAAAGATATGGTCCCTGTCCCTGAAACCATAAAACACCTGCCCCTGGGCATACTTATTAAACACCACGAGTGCCGGAAAATGAATACTGTCCTTCAGGAAAACAGTAACCAGGCTATGGTACTGCTTTCTTGGCTGGTGATAAAATTTTTGTCCATTAAAGAATGTCACTGTGTCATAAGACTTTGCATCAAACCTGATAGGGTAAAAATAATAATTGATATACCTGGCTACTTCACTATTGCCAAAGCACAAACTCTGCATCATCGAACAGCTATCACAATCATCAGAGTACAGATAAATCAAAATAGGCTTGTTCTTTTTATAAAATGCAGCTCTCACCTGGTCAAAACCCATCCACCTGACAGTATCTGGCAGCTCTTGCGCCAGGACCATTGTAGCTGACATAAGAATTCCTAAAACATAGATAGCTGCTTTTTTCATAGTGCTTTTTTTTATAGTTTTACCCAGCTAATTAAAAATGGTGAAATGGTTGATAGAACTAAGGCTCCACAGTACAAGATAATAGAAAATATTAATTTACCACAAATTAAACATATCTCCCTGGACAATAATGTACCTTTTCATCTAGTCCCTGGTGGTGTAAACGATGTTATCTCCCTGATTATTTCATTCCGTGGCGGTTCGTGGATACAGCATAAACGCCTGGTAGCCAGTACTACCCTTAAAATGCTACGACAAGGCACAAAACACAAATCTTCAGAGAAAATCTCCCAGCTACTTAACTATTATGCAGTAAA
>JALVRO010000244.1 GCA_027031265.1 Bacteroidales bacterium
GTCGTTTATTTTTTTAAAATTATCAATATCGATAATAAGCATCGTAAAAGGGCTTTTGTCCCTTTTGTATTTTTCTATGAAATAATTATAAATTTCATTGAAATAGAGCCTGTTGTAAAGGCCTGTGAGTTTGTCGGTGATAGTCTCTATTTCAAGACCTTTTTTAACTTTTTTATATACAAAAATAATTATCAGCACTAAAAACGCAACCGTTAAATAAATAATAGTATTAAATGTTTTAATTGCTTTTTCAAATTTGTATTTATGGTATTTGAGTGCTGTGTTTATTAAATCGTTTGCTTCCCTCCAAAGAAGTTCCGAATTTTTTATAATCTCTTCTTTTTTATTGCAATTTTGCAGGATCATAAAATCTTCATTTATTTTTTTTAATTTTATATAAAATATCTGATAAAATTTTTCAGAAAACTTTTTATCCTGATCAATTCTAAAAGATATTTCGTTCAAAGTAAGCTCTATATTCAAAAGTATCTCTTTATTTTCGATTCCTGCTATTTTAAATTTAGAATACCTTTGAATGTTTCCTCTGATTAATCCCAGTTTATTTATAAAAGTAGAATCTTCATAAATTTTTTGTTTAACGTTAAAATGAAAATATCCGCTGACACTAAGCAAAACTGCAATTACAGTAAAAAGAACGATAAGAACTATATCCGTTATTTTTGATCGTTTAGAATACATAATAATCTACTGCGTCCCTTTTTATAAGATAAGGTTTAATGTTGTTTTGAATCACTTTTATATGTTCCGGATGATTCGCATAAATTTTTAAATCCTCAATATTTTCAAAATCGGCTATTATACAAAGATCGGAAGCGGTGGGGTCAAATCCGATATCTTCCCCCGTTTCGATATGTTTTATTTGGGAAATTTTATTTTTCAAGTCCATAATTTTATTTTTTATTTCTTTAACAGGGGCGTTTTCTTTTAATTTTAAAATAACGACATGTCTTATCATAAAAGCTCTTTTACGAATTCTTCTATTCTTTTAATACCTCTGTTTATTGTTTCAAAATCGGTTGCAAAAGAGAATCTGAAATACCCTTCGCTCCCAAAACCGATTCCGGGAACCACCGCGACACCTTTTTCTTCGAGCAGATCAAGGGCAAATGCCATAGAATCTTTAATAATTTCTTTATGGTTGACAAAAATATAAAAAGCGCCGGTTGGTTTTGCGGCACTTAATCCTTTTATCGAATTAAACGCTTCATACACAAAATCCCTTCTTCTTTTAAACTCTTTTCTCATCTCTTCAACATCAGCATCGGCTTTTCCAAGAAGTGCCGGAATAGCCGCTTTTTGAGTTACTGTGTTAATGTTTGAAGTGCTTTGGGATTGGAGTTTTATCATATTTTTTACAAGTTCTTTATTCTTGCTTGCGCAGTATCCGAATCTCCATCCCGTCATCGCATGTGATTTTGAAAGACCGTTTACCGTGATTGTTCTTTGAAGCATATCATCGCTTATAGATGCAGCTGATACGAATTTGCCTTCATAAATAAGTTTTTCGTACATTTCATCACTTATAACCCATATATCTGTATCTTTTAAAACTTCTGCTATTGCTTCAAGCTCTTCTTTTGTGTACACCGCTCCGGTAGGGTTGCTTGGAGTTGTAAGCATTAAAGCTTTTGTTTTAGGAGTTATTGCTTTTTTTAGCATTTCGGGAGTTATTTTAAATCCGGTGCTTTCATCCGTTTCTATTATAACAGGAACACCGTCATGGTATTTTACAAGCTCGGGATATGTAACCCAGTACGGGGCCGGAATAATAACTTCGTCATTTTGGTCGATAAGGGTTGCAAATATATTAAAAAGACTCTGTTTTGCGCCGTTGCTTGCTATAATTTCATCAAGGTCGTAATCTAAGTGATTGTCTCTTTTGAGCTTTATTTTTATTGCTTCAAGAAGTTCAGGGATTCCCGCAACATTTGTATATTTGGTAAATCCGTCAGTTATTGCTTTTATTGCTTCGTATTTAATTACTTCCGGCGTGTCAAAATCAGGCTCTCCTGCACTGAATGCAAGTATGTCTCTGCCCTGTGCTTTTAATTCCCTTGCTTTTTGGGAAATTGCTATAGTTAATGAGGGGCTTAATTTATTAATTCTTTCGCTAAACATCATAAAGCCTTTTTTTTGCTAATTATAATATATTTTTTGTTATAATTTGCCAAATTCAACCGAAAAGGCAAAAATGGCTAATAATTTTATTAATACAATTTTTTGCGAAATTATTGAAGAAATTAAAAAATTAGATATCGATAATGCAAAAAAAGAGAATCTGCTTAACAAAATCCAGCGTTATTTTGACAAATTAGAAAACATACTTCATTCTTTAATAGATTCCCTTGAAGAAGGGATAATAGTCGTAGACGAAAATTTAAAAATAGTAAATGCGAATAAAACTTTTTTATCCTGGCTCGGAAAAGAAAAAGAAGAAATACTTCAAAAACCTCTTACGGATTTTTTTAATATTTCCACCCTTGAAGAAATTGAAAAAACCACACTGAATATTTATATAACATATGACAAATATATTCCCATTAAAGCAAAAATTCAAAAAATTGATGTAAATAACAGACATTTTTTCAGGATTATTACACAAAATCTTGAAGCAATTCATAAAATACAAAGAAAACTTAAATCCATTTTAAAACTCTACAGGGTGCTTAATCTTATTAATCAGGAGATATTAAGGGCCCAAAGCGTTGAAGAGATATATTCTTTTACTGTTGAAACTCTTGTAAAAGAAGGCGTTTTTGATTTTGCATTTATTGCGGATATTGAGAATGATAAAGTTATTGTAAAAACAGCTTACGGTAATGAGGCGTATGTAAAATATTTAAATAACAATCCCGTTTTTGATATAAAAAAGATAAAAGATTTCAGAAATGTACTTGCTACAAAAGAACATTTTGAAAACGAAAGTTGCAATGAAAACGAGTATGAAAAACTATATGAATACATAATTACTTTCCCTATTTATAAAGATGAATATTCCGTGGCAACTTTAATAAAACATTCCGAAATAAAGGCTTTGCTTGTAGGGTATTTTAAAAACAGAAAAGATTTTAACCCTCATTTTATATCAATACTAAAACAGATAGCCCACGATATAGGATATGCAATACTGATGCTTCAAAACAGGGAAAATATAAAATATTTAGCTTATTATGATGTTTTAACAAGTCTTCCAAACAGAAGATATTTTTTTGAAAAACTTGAATCTACTCTTAAAATGCTTCATGAAAAAAATCAGACAGGGGCGTTGATTCTTATCGATATAAACAAATTCAAAAATATTAACGAAAGCCTTGGATTTTATGCGGGGGATCTGATACTTATCAAACTCTCAGAAATACTCAAAAAAATTATTAAAAAAGATGATTTGATAGCAAGGGTTGGAAGTGATGAATTCGGGCTTTTTATAAGCAATATAAAAAACGAAGATGAGCTGTTTATGATTTTAAAAGAAAAACTAAACAATTTCGAATTTGTTTTTGATGTGGATGAAAAGGAAGTCCTTGTTACCCTGAGTATCGGGGCGGCATTTTATCCAAAAGATGCGGATACAAAAGAGATGCTTTTTACAAAAGCCGAAGCTGCTGTAAAAGAAATAAAGAAAAAAGGCAAAGGATTCTTAAGCTACAACAAAAAGATAAAACAGATTTCAGTTGAGAGAATTACGCTTGAGAGCGAACTTTTACAGGCTATTGAAAATGACGAGTTTGAAAT
>JALVRO010000245.1 GCA_027031265.1 Bacteroidales bacterium
AAATATTATTTTTAACAAAAAAATAATAATCTTTTTTATTATGGAAATCAAAGATCACATTCTTTACGGTAAGAATGTCAAAAAAATGATTCCTTCCCCCAATCATGGTGGCGAGTTCAAAGAGGGAGACCTTGACACAATCGTTGTTCATTATACTGGAGGGCCTTATAAGCAGTCTATCAATACTCTAACAAATCCCCGTGTACGTGCTTCGGCCCATGTCATTGTGGACCGTGATGGTAGCGTTACACAGTTGGTGCCATTCAATCTGGTAGCATGGCACGCAGGAAAGAGTTATTACCGTGGACGTACTGGGTTTAATGATTTTTCAATTGGTATTGAGATTGTCAACTCTGGACCATTAACTAAAAGTGGTAATGTTTTCCGCTCGTGGTATGGTGAGGCGTTTAGCCCTACAGAAGTAATTGAGGCTGTGCATCGTAATGAGACCCGCCCCCGTTATTGGCATATCTATACACCAGAGCAGATAGAGACCGTTACAGAATTAGCCCAATTGCTTATTGAAACTTATGGCTTGAAATATATCCTTGGTCACGAAGAAATAGCCCCAGGGCGCAAGTTAGATCCAGGACCAGCATTTCCTTTGGATAAGCTACGTGACCGCTTGCTTGGTACACACCGTGATGAGACTGGTGCACCAGAACCGCCTCAGGCAGGCCGTATTATTGCCAAGAGCCTTAATATCCGTCTCAAGCCCAGTACTACAGCTCCTCTGGTAGCACGTCCCCTGACCAAGGGAACAAAGGTCATTATTAAGGACGAGCATAACGGATGGTACAAAGTAGCTGTTACTGTCGAGGGTTGGGTCTTTGGTAAATATGTTGAACCAGAATAAAAAGTACCTGGCCATGAAAAAAATATTTTTCATACTGGGCATCCTGGCATTACTGCTAATTGTTGGCTATTTATATAATAAAGGTGTGATAAAGACCGACTGGCAATGGCTGACAATTATTCTGGCGGCTCTGGCTGGTCCTTATAAGCTCATAGAGGATTCTCTCAAAGAAAAAGGTAAAGGGCGTGGCAAAGGTAAGGCCCAGCAGATCTTGACGCGACAGCTGCAGATAGAAAAAGAAGAAGCAGTGCTGCGTCAGCAGTATGAGGCTTTGCTCAAACAGAAAGAGCTGAAGATTGAGGAGCTTAGAGCCAAACTGCAAAAATTGCAGGATCAGCTCGAGCAATTGCAACTGGAGCGTAAGCAGATTGAATCTGAGGTGCAGTCAATGACCCTGGAAGAGAAATCACAGCAGTTTTCTGATTATTTTGGCACTTAAAGAATCTATTTATGAAACGAATAGTTTTTATAGTATTTGTGCTAATTTTGTCTGATGCCTCGTGGGCACAGCATTATCCAATACCTGTGGTGCCAGGTAAGAAATATACTATTGCACCCAAAGACGATACGCTGTGGGTAATCACTGATAATCAGCTGGAGAGAGCCTTGATTGCAGCTAAGCAGTTGGACAATGCCGATAAACAGATAGCTAATTATCAGAAACAAATAGAAAATCTCAATGAGCAGTTGCAACAGACAGATACATTGCTGGTGGAGACACAAAAAAATATGGAATATTATCGCAAGCAGTGGAAAGATTGTAGCAGTAACATCAAGGTGCTGGTCAAAGAGAATGACAGGGTAAATGCTAAATATAAGATGGTCAAGATAATCGGTGTAATTTCTACTCTTGCAGCATTTGCATTGGGTGCATATCTTTTTTAGTTATACTTGAATCAAAAACAAACGAAACTAAAAATATAACATAATATGACAACATTACTTCAAATCTTTCCAGATACAGTGCAGTACTATGTGGGACATCCCAAGGAATTCTTCTGGTTGGTCTATTTCCCAATCATGGCCTGGATGATTTTGGTACTCGTATTTTTGATTGCACTGTTTATCCGTTATACATTTGGTAATTGGAGTGTGGAGAATCCTAATCCTTACGAGAAAGAAACATTTGGTATGCCACGGGGCACTTTTCGTGGTATCCTGACTCTTACTTTGCTATGGGTTGTAGTAATTCTGGAACTGGTTAACGTGCGGGTAGAAGGCTTCGAAGCCCAGATGCATGAGTTGATGATAGCCTTCCAGATGATGATAGGATTTTATTTTGGTGCTAAAGTTATGCATCACATCACATCTGTCGAGAAATCCAAGGCTTTATATGAATATGGTGCTGGATATTCTGAAACAGGAAGCACAGGAATATCTCCTGCTCCACCTGGTGCCGAGGAAGAAGAGGAACAGGGAGCTGTTGGCTGATTGCTTGGCTTTCATGGATATATTAGGAGGTTGTCTGAAAGGACAGCCTCTTTTTTTTCTGTGATTAGAGAAAATGTTTTTTCATATTTGGGTTTTGGTAGAAAAATTTAGTTTTGAGAAAATTTTTAAAAATCTAGACATGAGTCGAAAGAGATTGTTTTTAAACGTGTTAATGTTTCTTCTATTGTTTTCTACTAAAGCACAAGATAGCGTGGCTGTAGACACGATTATTATTAATGCACAGCAAAAACCAGTTGTTCTGGATAAAGAATATAAAATCATGCGTGTGATTACAAGAGAGCAGATTGAGGCCCTTTCTCCAGTGAGCTTTGCTGATTTGTTAGACAAGCTCAGTTCGGCTGTGGATTTGAAATTTCGTGGGAGTGGAGACGTGCAGGCCGACATTTCACTCAATGGTAGTGGATTCAATGATGTACTTATTCTGATAAATGGTGTAAAAGTAGCAGATTACCAGACAGGGCATTTTACACTTAATCTGCCTATTAGCCTGCAAATGATTCAACGTGTGGAAATTCTACAGGGACCTGATGCCCGTAAGTATGGTCTTGGGGCTTATGCTGGTGCTGTTAATATTATAACTGGGATGAAAGGAAGGAATAAGTTTTCTACATCTGTTGGACTATACGAGCAGAGTAAAAAGCCAATCGTTTCAGCTGCTTTTCTGTCAAAGGATTTGATTGGGACACATGGTTTGATAGGTGCTCATGTTAAACAATCGGGTGGATATACTGAAAATACTGATTTTGACGTGATGAAGTTTTTTTATACAGACAGGTGGTCCATTGGCCATGCCAGGGTATTTGTACAGGCTGGTATCCTTAAACAGAAATTTGGAGCTTTAAATTTTTACACACCTCGTTATCCTTATCAGTACGAAGAAAATAATCAACAATTCTTATCCATGGCGGCCAGGTTTAAAAATAACTGGAGACTGGTGGGTACATGGCGCCGACAGCAGGATAAATTCGAACTATTCAGGGAAGGCAAGAATTGGTATGAATATGATGGGCATTATTTTATCCGTCAGGGTGATACAGCGCAGTTTGCACCTGGAATGTATTACACTGGACATAATTATCATGCTAACAATACTGTTGATGTGGAGCTTAGCCGTCGGGTTACCACAAAGTTGGGAAATACTTATTTTCAGGCCGAACTCATTAACACATGGGTAAATAGCACTGTGCTGGGCGATTCCCTTCCGCATCCTATAAATATACCATTCGAAAGAGGTAAAATCTTTACCCTGGGAGCACATAGAACAAATTTTGTCTTAGGACTGGATCACATCTATCAAGGACAGCGTGTGAGCATATCAGCTGGAGTTACAATGCTTTACAATAATTATTTTGGCTGGATACCGGGCATGGGATTAGATCTGGGGTGTAATTTACACAATAATTTTAGGCTTTTTGTTGGTGTTAATC
>JALVRO010000246.1 GCA_027031265.1 Bacteroidales bacterium
GCATATACCTTTGCCGTGAGTTTCTGCACAGAGGATGTTCTGTTAGTGTAAAGATGCTTCACCTGTCCTGTTGTGTTGGCAACGGCTGAGTCTCCAAAGTACCACATAAAAGTAGTGTGGTCGGTTAGCCGTGGTGTAAAGGTTATTAACAGTGGACTACATCCAGCTGCAGTATCTACATCAAATAAAGCATAATTAGGTGGCTGTGAAATATAACCACTCGTGTCTTTAACACTACAATTATTGGCATCAACCACATAAACAACGTAAGTACCTGTGTCCAGGCCTGTAAATTCCTTGCTAGCCTGAAAATTACTACTGTCAAGACTATATTTTAATGGTTTGGCACCTCCACGTGCCAGGACAGTTAGGCTACCATCTGCTGCACCGTAACATTTTACGTTTTTGACCACTATTGTATCTATCAGCAGGATTGGAGGATTTGTTATATTAAATGCATAGTAATTAGTCGAAGTACATCCCTTTTGATCACGTGCCAGAAGGGCATAGCGTCCCTGACCCAGATTTATGAATAGGGAATCAGGTTTCCAGGTCATGCCACTATCAATACTGTAATCCAGATCGCCTGTGCCACCGGTAGCCTGTATAAGGATTGTAGCATCATTATCATCATGACAGGTAATAGGTGTAGTCTTGTATGAATTGATGTAAACGGGATTTGGCTGCTTGATTGTAAATGCCACTGAGTTTTGTGTACATCCCATGTCATCTTTGACCATGGTATAATAAGATCCTGCCAGCACATTATTGAATATGTTTGTTGGGTAATAATTATTCACACTATGGCCAATGTTTGCGTAACCATACGACAATGGTGCTGTGCCTCCATGAGCATAAATTTTTATGACAGCTGTAGAGTCTCCATAACAGGTCTGTACGTCTGTGTGTGTGACAGAATCAATGACCAGGGCTGGAGGCTCAGTCAGGGTAAGGGTCGAGTCAATGCTACAATGATACACGTCTTCGAGTCGCACAGTATAAGTGGCTGCACGTAATGAAGGGAAATAATTGGCCGAAGTTATTGTGGTGTCATTAGTGCTATGGTTAAATAGGTAATATTTATATGGTCTTACACCTCCCGAAGCATATACCTCAATATAGCCATTCTGTAGGCCATGGCATGAAATATTTCGATAATTGAGACTGTCGAGCACAAGTGTGTCTGGCTCTTTGAGATAAATATGCTGATTATACCATATCTGGCAATCATGGTTGTCCTTTGCTGTTATATAGTAATAGCCAGAGTAAAGGTGTGTGAACAGGCTGTCTGTAGAGAATGTGGCACCACTGTCAATGGAATAATTATAAGGCGGCGTGCCTCCTGCTACAGCAACAGATATCCAGCCTTTGGGTGTGCCGTGGCATGAATCTATATCATGCTTTGTTACGGTCTGGAAGTACAACGAAGGCGGTTGTGCTATACTTACCTTGGAATGAGTCCTAACACATCCATTAGCATCAATTACATAAGGTGAATAATTAGAGGCAGAAGGCAGACTATCAAAATAATTGGTGTCTGACAGTGTCACACCACCGTTGATGGAGAATTTATAAGGCTTGGTACCTCCGCTAGCCTGTATTGTTATTGCTCCTGTGCTATCCCCGTAACATGTAGTTACGTCCTGTACCAGAACAGTGTCAATGACCAGCTCAGAGGGTTCATTAACAGTCAGGGGTGTGCCTATGGCTATACAACCATTGTTATCCTTAACCTGAATATTGTATGTACCAGCATAAGTCTGAATCGTGTCTCCTACAATGTATGAGAAATTAGCACCTCCATTGATTGAGTAAAGTAATTGTCCAGTGCCTCCCGTGGCATTAACATAGATCCATCCAGTCTGGGTCTGGTAGCATTTTACATCTCCGCTTGTTTCGTCTGTGATAACAATCTGTGGTGGCTCTGTAAGTGTTACAGCTACGTCGGTATCCACACATCCATGGCTATCACGTACATAAGGGTGATATGTGCCTGCTTTTAATGAGTCGAAATTGTTTGTTGAATGGAAAGTCGAGCCACCATCTATTGAATATGAAATTGGTGAGCTACCTCCTGTTGTATAGATAATGATGCGTCCTGTCGAGTCACCATAGCATGTCTCAATATTACGTTGGGATATACTTGATATTTTCAGCTGTGGTGGCTGTGTTATGTCAATTTTTGTCCAGTTGGCTGTACATCCAGAACCATCTTTAACCAAAGGATAATATGTGCCAGCTGGAAGGTTTGAAAAATAATTCAAAAGTTGGAAACTATTGCCATTGTCTATTGAGTATTTGAGGGTTGGCGTTCCACCACTTGCAAAAATTTCGATCTTGGCTGTGCTGTCGCCGTAACATCCTGTAATGTTTGTGCTGTGGACACTATCTATTGTTAGCAAAGGCGGCTGTGTTATTGTCACAGTGTCAGGGCCGGCAGAACAATTATTTGAATCTGCAACCACAATGAAGTAATCATCGGCTGGCAACGATGTAAAGACATTATTTGAGGAGTAGCTTTTACCTTTGTTTATTGAATATTTGAGGCTGCCAGTGCCACCTTGTGCATCAATGGTAATACTACCAGTTGAGTCTCCGTAACAACCTGTTACATCTTGCTTTGTAATGGAGTTTATGATTACTTTTGATGGCTGTGTGATTGTAATAACCTCTGTTGTGTCCCGGCAATTATTATGGTCTTTGACAATAACAAAATAGTTCCCTGCTCCTAGATTACCAAAATAATTCGAAGGTTCGAATGTATTGCCTGTGTCAATGGAGTATGTGAGCTGTCCGTACCCACCAGCGGCCTGTACCTTAATACTACCGTTCTTATCACCAAAACATCCAGTAACGTCTTGTTTTGTTACGTCGAGAATGAGGATATCATAAAGTGGGTCGATTCTGTAATTACCCTGGTCATATAAGCAGCCTGTGCCGTCTTTGACCACTACATCGTAGTAACCCGAATCTAGCCCAGTGAAATCAGGTGATGATACAAAAGTGCCGCTGGTACCTGTGATAGAATAAGTAAATGGCCCGGTACCATTGGACACGGTAATGTGTATTTCGCCATTTTTACTGTAAGAACAGGGTTTGATATACGTAGTATCTACCACAATATCAGGTTTTGGAGGCTCTTCAACAGTAAGGTAGCCGGCAGATAAGACGCAGGTGTCGCCAGAGCGCACCTGCGTCAGATAAGCACCACCACTAAGACCAGAGAAAAGGTGTGATGTATCATTGGAAGCGGTTGTCCATGTATTACCTCCGTCAATAGAATATTCATAAGGTGTGAACCCTCCGGTTATAGCCACATTAATAGAACCGTCTGCATAACCACCGCAAGTGACATCAGTCACTGTGGTGTCCACAAATTTCATGTCCACTATTTCGATTTTATCCAGGGCAATATCTGCTCTATTGGCATTAGTATCATTCTCATCACTAGTCCATCCACGAAACATAATATAGACCACAGGCTGGCCCGCATAGCTACCCAGGCATAAAATTTCCCTGTGCCAGTTGGGCCCTTGGGAGCCAATGATCCGGTCTAGCTCTGTCCAGGAGCTGGAGTCTGTGGAAATGAAAATTTGCAGGTTGTTGATGAAGTCACCATACATGTTGTAATAGAAAGAGAGCATTGGTAGGGTAGTACCACTAAAGTTGAATTTTCCTACCAGGTCTGCCTTTCGTGCTGGGTTGTATAGATTGGAGTCACTTTCGATGTAAATGTAATAATTCCCGTCATAAGCACCTGGAGGGCCTGTCAGGGCTGTAGGTGTTGTGTCCTGCCAGCGAGTCCAGTCAATGTTGTCACTGGTGCCTTGCATCCAGACGCCAAAGCCTGTTTCAAAGCTTTCTCTGGATGGTAGCGTGGTCTGCGAAAAAGCTATGCTGCTGATTATCAAATGTATTAGTAAAAGTGAGAGTGTTTTTTTCATTCCCGGGATTGTTTTATATTTATAACGTAAATCTCTCTTTATTTAAGATTAAAAAAATGTATTTAAAGTTGCAAGTTGTCATAAAATTAACAAAAAAATGATAATAGCAGTAGATTTTGATGGAACAATAGTAGAAGATCGCTATCCAGGCATTGGTAAGCCAAAGCGTTTTGCTTTTAAGACGCTGCGAGAACTACAAAGACGTGGCCATCTGTTGATTCTGTGGACTTACCGCACGGGTAAACTGCTGGAGGAAGCTATAGACTTTTGCAAAAAAAATGGTGTGGAGTTTTGGGCTGTAAATGCAAATTCTCCAGATGAAGAGTTTGATCCTCAGACTGTTAGTCGTAAGGTCCTGGCTGATGTGTATATTGATGACCGTAATTTTGGTGGTTTTCCTGGTTGGGGAGCAGTGTGGCAGGCATTGATTGGATAGATTTGTTTAAAAAATTTATGGCTTATTAAATTTTTATTTTCTAAAAATTTCATGTAAATTTCGTTTTAGTAAAAGGAAAGGAAAATGGACGATTTGTTTATACCAGGCACTAAAAAGAGCCCTGAAATAGATTTTAAAACTAGTGGCACACTTACGATTAAGGGTGTTTCTATTCTTGAAAATGCCCATGATTTTTATAAAAAGCCTGTTAATTGGCTCAGGCAGTATATTCTTAATCCAGCAAAGAAGACTGTGGTAAATTTTGCTCTTGATTTTTTCAATACCAGTTCACAAGTGCATATTTATGAGATGATCACACTTTTGTCTGACCTTATGGGATTAGGTTATGAGGTAGAGGTAAATTGGTATTATTCTGATGATGATTTTATGGAGTTGGGGCAGGATCTATCACAATTTATAGGTGTTCCATTTAATTATTACAAGCTGGATTCATAGCTTTGTTTAAGTCCCATGTCTTTCCATTTGTCGCCGCTGTGGTCAAAGTATGTTATTTTTTCCGTTTTAGCGATATCCAGATAAGCTGTGATTATGGAATATTTCCCCTGTGGTAAGTAATCGAATATTCTTGATGAGATAATGTGAATACCACTAAAGGCAAATTCTTTGTAAGTCCCACAACTATCAATGATTTTCTGAGCTCCTGTTTTATGATTTTTCCACCCACACAGGTTGTGGTCTTTTGAGTTAAAGAGTAAAGTACGGCTGGTTGGACGTTTTTGTACGGCCAGGGTAGCTATAGAATCCTGTGTATGTGATTGGGCAAATTTTTGTAAGTCAATGGTTGAGAGGATATCTACATTGTAAACCAGGAAGAATGTGACATCTTCGAGGAACCATTGTGCTTTTTTAATGCCTCCTCCTGTGTCCAGCAACTGGTCACGTTCGTCTGAGAAGACTATTTCAATGCCAAAGGAGTCGTTGTTTCTGACAAAGTCTATTATCTGGCTGGCAAAGTGATGCACATTGATTATTATATGGTCAAAGCCTGAGTTTTTTAATTTTTCTATGACCCATTGTAGTAAAGGCTTACCCTGGTAAAGGACAAGAGCCTTTGGGCGATCGTTGGTCCAGGGTCTGAGTCTTGTACCCAGCCCTGCAGCCAATATCATTGCTTTCATTTTGTCTTTTTTTCTATGAACTTAAATTCTATGTGTGGGAATTTTTTTTTCAACTCCTGCCCCAATTGATATATTGGGCTGTTTTCGTTTTCGAAAAACCATTTGACGCTGATAATGGTCTTTTTATTTATCTGGTTAAGGATTTTAAAAAGTTTTTCCAGAGCTTTTTGCGATTCGCTGTTTATTTGCTCTAGATCAAAAATTATTGGGGTGAGGTTGTGTGGATTTTTTTCATATTCGATAAACCAATTGTAAATAGGCATAAAAAAAGCCTTGGGATCTTGTGGCATACATTTTCCTTTGAAGATGTATTTAGAGTCTGCAAACGAAAGCGTTATCTCTGGTGTGTTTTCGGTTGGTTTTATTGATAAGCTATAAGCCTTTGGAGATTCCTTTTTCATTTTCACTTCTATAGAAACAAAGCTAAAGTTGTCGTCTACCTTAACAAAGGAGTAATTAATCTTTTCACGAGTCTTCATGCGCAGATTTATCAATCCTAGCCCGGTCTGTGTGTCTGGCCTGCCGTTTTTGAAAACCTGAAGGATATTACGATGTCTTTCTGTAAGCTCACGAATAGAGAGGGAATTGATATATTCAAGGTTTCTCCGTATGAAGTCTATTTTTTCGTTTTTGACATAATTGCCAGTGGTAATTATCAGATAATCATCCTTTTCGGCGATATAGAAAATACCGTAATGGCCCAGTTTGTTGTCAATTTCGTAGTCGTCAGCATGGCTAACAATATTTTGTAATAGCTCGACTATTATATTAAATATTTTATTTTTGTTCGATGCTCTCCCTTTGAGCCGTTTCTCCAATAAAGAGAGCATGTAAACGATTTTATCCTGTACGAAGATGCCTGATATTGAGAATAGTATTGAGCAGTTGACCAATCTATGGTAAACACTTTTAATTAGTTTGAGATTTTCTTTTGTGCTGAGGTCTTCAAGGGCTTCTTCTTTGTTAGGACTGATCTGCGTTTGTAGAAAAAAGATGGAATACTCATTGTCCAGATCTTCGAAGTCGTAAAGGAGCTTGCTGTTTGATTTGCGGGCAATCTCAATGAGCCCCAGACCAGCTCCACCTTTGCTTGATAGCTTCTGTTGTTCCAGGATTTGACGGTAATATTTTTTTAGCTCATCCTCTTTTAGCTTATTTATTTTATCAATGTGGTATTTTATTTTTTCTTTTTCGGAAGAAGCAATATGGTTGACAGTTGTGATAATAAATTTGTTATCAAGGTGTTGTATGATAAGTCCACCACTTTTGTCAGCATGGATAGGTGAAAATTCCTGGTGGCGCGTAATGTTTTGCAATCCTTCGACCAGTATAAAGTAAACGCGCTTGCGTATTTTGATGCTTTCGTTTAATAATTGTAAATTTAACTCTGCAAGAGAAAGGATGGAGTCTGTAATACCATTAGTAAAGTGACCTATATAGGCATACTCTATATGATTCTCCTCTAGTTCACGGAAAATTGTTAGCGTTCTACACTTATCGCCGTTTTTTTTATTATTTAAAGGCTCCTGGGGCTTCATGAAATAGCACAAATATTTACGTAAAATAAAAAAAATTAAAATATTATTGCAAAATAAAAATTTATTATTTCGAAAATTAAAATTTCTATTATATCGGATTTTAAACGTAAAAAGAATCAATTTATGACACGGGAAGAAGCAAAAAAAAGAATACAGGAACTCAGAAAATTACTTAATGAATATGATTACTATTACTATGTGTTGGCGCAACCCAAAGTCCCTGATTATGAGTATGATGTATTAATGAAGGAGCTCATAGATCTGGAGCAGCAATATCCTGAATTTTTTGACCCCAATTCACCTTCCCAGCGTGTGGGAAATGACCATGACCAGAGTTTTCAGCAAGCCAGGCACGGATTTCCCATGTTGTCGTTGAACAACACTTATTCACCAGAGGAACTACTGGACTTTGACCAGCGTATAAAAAAGACACTGGGAGAGCAATTTCATTATGTTTGCGAGCTAAAGTTTGATGGGGTTTCAATAAATCTGCGCTATGAGGATGGCCGGCTTATTGAGGCTATAACCCGTGGTGATGGCACAGTGGGTGATGTTGTTACTGAGAATGTCAAGACCATTCGCTCAATCCCTCTTGTACTGAGGGGAGATGATTTTCCTGTCAGATTCGAAGCAAGGGGTGAGATAATAATGCCACATGAGTCTTTTGAGCGGTTGAATAAAGAGCGCAAGGAGCAAGGTCTACCAGAGTTTGCCAATCCCCGTAATGCTGCAGCAGGATCAATAAAGCTGCAAAATTCTGCAGAGGTTGCCAGACGGGGGCTTGATTGTTTCGTTTATTATATAGTGGGGGAGGAGCTACCTTCTGATTCTCATTATGAGAACTTGCAGTATGCACGTAAATGGGGCTTTAAGGTCAGTGAGCATGTCAGGCGTGTGAATGACCTCCGTGGAGTGTTTGATTTCATTGAATACTGGGAAAGAGAGAGAAAAAATTTGCCCTTTGACATAGATGGGGCTGTAATAAAGGTTGATTCTCTGCGTCAGCAGCGTATCCTGGGAGAGACAGCCAAGGCTCCGCGCTGGGCTATTGCATATAAATTTAAGGCAGAGAGGGTTTCTACCCGTCTGTTGTCTGTAGATTTCCAGGTGGGCAGGACAGGGGTGGTCACACCAGTGGCCAACCTGGAGCCAGTGCATCTGGCAGGCACGGTTGTCAAGCGTGCCTCTCTACATAACGCTGATATTATAAAGAACCTGGATTTGCATTATGGTGATTATGTTTATGTAGAGAAGGGCGGCGAGATCATTCCAAAGATAGTCGGAGTAGATAAGTCTCGCCGCCAGCCAGATGCACGGCCTGTGGAATTTATTACACATTGTCCTGCTTGTGGCGCGAAACTGGTGCGTGACCCGGACGAGGCAGCACATTATTGTCCTAACCGTTGGGGTTGTCCTCCACAGATAATTGGACGGATAGAGCATTTTGTTGGGCGTAAGGCAATGGATATTCTAATGGGTGAGGCAACAATCAAGCAGCTTTATGAAGCAGGGCTTGTGCGTACAGTAGCAGATTTGTATGACCTGAAATATGAAGATCTTATTAAGCTCGAACGTTTTGCAGACAAATCAGCCCGTAATCTTCTTGAGAGTATAGAGCGGAGCAAGCAGGTGCCTTTTGAGCGTGTGCTTTTTGCCCTGGGAATACGTTATGTTGGGGAGACGGTGGCCAAGGTGCTGGCTCGTCATTTCAAGGATATAGACAGGCTTCGCCAGGCAAGTTATGATGAGCTGGTAGCAATTGATGAGATAGGAGATAAGATTGCGAAGAGTATTATAGAATTTTTCCAGGATGAGCGAAATCTCCAGATAATAGAGCGCCTCAAAAAAGCAGGATTACAGATGAGGGTACAGGAGCAGGATAAACCCCAGGTGCTTGAGGGACTGACGTTTGTGGTTACAGGTAATTTTGGGACGCCACAGAGACGAAAGAAAATAGAAGAGCTTGTGGAATTGTATGGTGGTAAAAAGGCAAGTAGTGTGAGCAGTAAGACTGATTATATCGTGGCGGGTGACAAGCCTGGTGCATCAAAGATTCAGAAAGCACAGCAGCTGGGAATACCAATAATTTCGGCAGAAGATTTTCTCAAAATGATAGGCATTGATAGCCTTGGTGAATAAAAAAGGCTGCCAAGAGGCAGCCTTTTTTATTGAAGTAAATAATGGGTTTATTTTTCCTGTAGGTGGTATTTAGCACGTTCTATGTATTTCTCAATAGTACGTCCTTCGTTACTAGCAGGATACCGGCGATAAAGTTCTTCGTATATTTCTTTAGCTTTTTTGTAATTGCCAAGTTTTTCGTAAACCAAGCCTAATTTTTTCATATAAACTGGAGTGGTAAGATGGTTCTCGTAGTCATCAACTGATTTTTTGTAAGCATCGACAGCTTTGTCAAGCATTCCCATTTCTACATAAGCATCACCAATCAGGCCATACTTTGTAGAGTTCAGATA
This sequence comes from Bacteroidales bacterium, assembly GCA_027031265.1. Classification (GTDB taxonomy): domain Bacteria; phylum Bacteroidota; class Bacteroidia; order Bacteroidales; family S143-33; genus S143-33. The sequence continues at coordinate 9,529 of JALVRO010000246.1, forward strand.
AAGATCGCCGGTCTTGAATTTTTTTAGATAATCAATAGCATCCTGCCATTGACCAAGGTTTGCATAGCATACACCAGCATAATAATTAGCCAGGTTAGCAGCTTTTGTGCCTTTATAATCCTCAATAATTTGCAGGAACCCGGGGTATTGGTCAACACCATTAAGAGCTACACTGAAAGAATCAATAGCGAAATATTTTTCAGCAACATACATCTGAGTGAGAGCTTCTTTTTCGCGGGGTTGCTTAATGTATTTTTGATAACCCCAGACAAGGGCAACTACTGCTATTATAGCAACAAGTCCCCAGAGTATGTAATTTTGGTATTTCTGGAAGAAGACTTCGAATTTGGTAAGATCTTCTTCGATGTTGTCAACAAGGTCTTTCCTGGGCTTGGTTGTTTTTTTCTTTGCCATTTGTAGAAATTTTTCGACTTATTTGTTAAGAGCAAAAGTAAAGGGGTTGACTAATGTGTAGTCATGGTCAACCCCGAAGTGTCTTAGTTAGATTTCTTGGAATAATCACGCTTTTCTTTGATACGTGCTTTCTTACCAGAGAGATTACGGAAGTAGAATATACGTGCACGGCGTACCTTACCACGCTTGTTGATCTCAATCTTTTCTATGAATGGAGAGTTGATTGGGAAAATTCTTTCTACGCCAATACCATCAGATATTTTTCTTACGGTGAAAGTTTCGGCCATTCCTTTGCCACGACGTTGGATAACTACTCCACGGAAAGCCTGAACACGCTCTTTATTACCTTCTTTGATACGATAATAAACAGTGATTGTATCTCCTGTGGAAAATTCTGGGAGCTCCTGCTGTCTCTCTGTTTTGAATGAATCCTCTACTATGCGAATTAGTTGGTCCATGGTTTTCTGTTTTTCAGTGTTTAAACTATTTCCAAACGGAGTGCAATATTATAACTTTTTTCTCAAAATTCTAAATTTTTTATCCAAAAAAACTTGAAATTAACAATGTGCCAGACAAAGATGAAAAAAATTTTTGTATTCATGGCCAGAAAGTTAATTTTAAAATAAAAATTAGAGTGAAATTTAAAATCCATACAGATGAAGCGGTTTTTTTTTCTCATAATTGGTATGTGGTTGTTATCCCCTGTGTTTGCTCAACATTCAGAGCCATCTTATCTCAGAGCTATGCGAATCGCAGAGAAAGTTAATTTCGATGGTCGTCTTACAGAAGACTTCTGGCGCAAGGCAATGCATGTGTCTAATTTTACCCAGCGTGACTTACATTACGGACAGCCTGCTAGCGAACGCACAGAGGTTGCTGTTGTGTATAATAAACATGGGTTGTATTTTGGTATCTGGTGTTATCAGAAGGATCCTAAAACTATAGTAGCAAAGAGTCTGAGTATTGATTTTGATTTCGAATCAGAAGACAATTTTCAGATAATGCTCAGCCCGTTTGACGATAATCGTACGGGCTATTTATTTGTGATAAAC
>JALVRO010000247.1 GCA_027031265.1 Bacteroidales bacterium
GTAGTGAGTAAAATGAGGGCATTGGATAATCAAGCGGTTTCTTGTACGAGCAGAATAATTGGGCATTAGCGCCTGTCCATATAATTAGTATAAGACCCAGGAGAATAACAATTTTTTTCATGACCAGCTTGGTGATTTAAGTTTTCTTGTATAAACAAAAATAAAATTTTTCTTAACTTTGGCATAAAAATTTAAACAAAAACCTCTTATGGCTAAGAAAGATAACGAACAGGCACAGAGTCAAAATAACCTGCAGGAAAAGCTAAAAGCACTCAAATCTACTCTTTCACAGATTGAGAAAGAATATGGCAAAGGCGCTATCATGCGCCTTGGAGATCATGCTGTGGAGCAAATACCTGTCATCCCCAGCGGATCAATAGCACTGGATCATGCCCTTGGAGTGGGAGGCTATCCACGCGGTAGAGTAATCGAGATTTTCGGTCCAGAATCTTCGGGTAAGACCACACTGGCCCTGCATGCTATTGCTGAGGCACAGAAACAAGGCGGTATTGCGGCATTTATCGATGCTGAGCATGCCTTTGACCGTTTTTATGCACGTAGTCTTGGCGTGGACATAGAAAATTTGCTCGTTTCCCAGCCTGACTTTGGAGAACAGGCACTGGAAATTGCAGAACAGCTTATCCGCTCTAATGCTATAGATATTGTCGTTATTGACTCTGTTGCAGCACTCACGCCCAAAGCCGAGCTTGATGGCGACATGGGAGACGCAAAAATGGGACTTCAGGCTCGTCTTATGTCCCAGGCCCTGCGTAAGCTAACTGCTATCATTGGCCGTACACAGACAACAGTTGTATTTATCAACCAGCTGCGTGAAAAGATCGGCATTATGTTCGGCAATAACGAGACCACAACAGGTGGTAATGCCCTTAAATTCTATGCTTCTGTACGTCTTGATGTGCGCCGTATAGGACAGATAAAAGATGGCGAGGAAGTAATTGGTAACCGCACACGTGTTAAGGTGGTCAAGAACAAGGTTGCACCTCCATTTAAGAAAGCAGAGTTTGACCTGATGTATGGCACAGGCATCTCCAGGGAAGGAGAGGTACTGGATTTGGCAACAGAGCTGGGCATTGTTACAAAGAGCGGCTCGTGGTACAGCTATGGTGATACAAAGCTGGCACAGGGCCGTGAGAATACAAAGAAAGTTATTGCCGATAATCCTGAGCTTTATGAAGAGCTTAGACAAAAAGTCGTCGATGCCTTGCAGAAACAGGTTGACTGAGTGGTTTATTGAATTTCTTTTTTTGATGTAGTATTCTGTTAAGTAGCAGATAATTACAGGCGTGAGACACAGCCTCACGCCTGTTTTTTTGTTTATGTGCAAAAGGGTGATTTTTTATACAATCGAGAGTGAAATGTAAATAATTAAATATTTTGTATTTTTGCACAAATAAAGAATTCAAGCCAATGTCAATAATAATCCTGGGTATAGAGTCTTCGTGTGATGATACATCTGCTGCAGTGGTCAAGGATGGTGTGCTTCTGTCAAATGTAATGGCAGGACAAAAGGTGCATGAGGAATATGGCGGCGTTGTGCCAGAGCTAGCGTCTCGTGCACATCAGCAGAATATAGTACCTGTTGTTGATGCAGCAATACGCAGGGCTGGTATTGACAAGAAAGATATAGATGCTATTGCTTTTACACGTGGTCCTGGATTGCTGGGATCATTGTTTGTTGGAGTATTTTTTTCCAAGGGGTTTGCTCTGGCCCGTGATGTACGGCTCGTGGAAGTGAATCATTTGCATGGCCACATGCTGGCGCATTTTATCCGTGAGCCAGGGAGTGACAGACCTTTGCCTCGTTTCCCATTTCTTAACCTGACAGTCTCAGGAGGACACACACAGATTGTTTTGGTCAAAGACTATTTTGATTTTCAGGTACTGGGTGAGACTATAGACGATGCGGCTGGTGAGGCCTTTGACAAAGCAGCAAAGATTATGGGGCTGGGATATCCTGGCGGTCCAGTTATTGACCATCTAGCACAGCAGGGCAATCCCGGGGCTTTTCACTTCCCAATGCCCAGGATTAGGGGACTTAACTTTAGCTTTAGTGGCCTGAAAACTTCTTTCCTTTACCTGGTACGTGATGAGCTACAGAAAGATCCCCGGTTCATTGAGAAAAACAAGGCCGATCTGTGTGCTTCTTTCCAGAAAGTAATCATTGATTTCCTGCTGGCCAAGCTACGCCGTGCAGTGCGTGAGACAGGCATAAAAGAAGTGGCTATTGGCGGAGGTGTAGCAGCTAACAGTGAGCTCAGGCGTAGATTGCAGGAATTGGCGGACAAGGGGGGATGGATAGCGCACATACCCGAGCGCCGTTTTACTACGGATAATGCTGCCATGATTGCCACAATAGGATATTACAAATACCTCAAGGGTGAATTTGCAGGACAGGATGTCGTTCCTCTGGCCAGGTGGAAGGTCTAATACACAACAATGTCTTCCAGGCGCAGGCCAAACAATTGTTTGATTTTTTCGAGTATAAAATCCTTGTTCATGTGCAGTTCCTGACGCAGGGTAGAAGAAGTGATTTTCACGTATAGACGGTTGTTAATGATTTTAATCTCTGCTGTGTACTGTCTGGCAGCAGCCCCTGCTATCTGTTCCCATGCTTCGTCTATCTTTGTCTCCATAAGTCCGTTATAAAGTCCTAGCTTTTTGAGCATAGACTCCATTACTGTGCTAAGGGGTTTTATGTGCTTGTTGTAATTGTAACGTTCTTTGCCAGGATCATTCATTTTATCTGGAATTTACGGTCTGGGGTAAATATAATCTTTTGTTTGCGAATTAGAGAACCAAGGGCCTGCTTTAATTTGTTTTTGTCCCACGATAGTTGTTCAAAAATTTGTTCAAAGCTCAGTGGACTCTGGTGCAGAAGTTGGAGAATTTGTTTTTCCACTTCTTTGCTATCAGAGCCATCTTTGCTTCTACACACATCACAGCGTCCACATGCTGGTGGGTTTTTCTCTCCAAAATATTCCAGTATTACCTGACTACGGCAGCGGTCAATATTCGTAACATAGTGAATCACAGAATTTACCTGCTCACTGTACCTGTCTTTGAGAAATTTATAAGTCTCTGAGCTGAAGACGATATCCTGTTCTCTTAGCCTTCCCTGTGGTAAATAAATAAAGTTTGACCTGAGGAACGGCTTGTATTCGATTATCCCAAACTCCTGCAATTTTTTTAAATATTTGCGTATATGATCCACATCTGTTTTGAAGATTTTTGCCAGCCAGAATTCATTGATCTGCACATAATGGTCGAATATGCCAGGATAAGCACGCAATAGAGTCTTTATAAATGGAGAAAAAGGTGGGTTCTCAACCTGGAAACGGTACACATCATCACGTGTGGCAATAAAGTGTACCTTTGGTGCTTCACTAATTTCGTCTGTAAACTCCAGGTAACCTTCCTTTTGCAAAAGACGCAGGCTATTGAGTACTACCAGGGGCTTCATATTATACCGTGCTGCGAATTCTGTCAGGTTAAAGGCAAAACTCTCATCCACACCAGCGCCAATGGGGATCTGCAGGAAATTACACACAGCGCTATAGACCTTCCGTACCTGCTTAATGGGCGGAAAGCTCAGTTCCACAGACTGTTTCAGGCGTTGAATATCTTTGAAATTGTACAGGATAATGGCATAAGCAGTCTTGCCGTCGCGGCCACCACG
>JALVRO010000248.1:0-1867 GCA_027031265.1 Bacteroidales bacterium
GTTATGGCATATAGTACGAGACTTCAAGTTCAATTGAGGCGTTGTGGTAATTTTTAAAGACTGCAAAGTCATTACGAAGGCAGAGCTTTTTAAATAAATAAGCCAGGCATAGCCTGTAGGGATAATTACGTTGCGGGCGGGAGTCTACAACGTACATAAATTGAAAAAAGAATAGTTAGCGAATGGACAAAGAGCATGTAATACTCGTTGATCACGATGACCGTGAGCTTGGTGTGATGGAAAAAATGGAAGCACACCGCCGGGGATTGCTTCACCGGGCAGTATCGGTTTTTATAGTCAATAGCCGCGGGGAGTGGCTGTTGCAGAGGCGGGCTGCGCAGAAATATCATTCTGCGCGGATGTGGAGCAATGCTGCTTGCACACATCCGCAGCAAGGTGAGACCAACCTTGCTGCAGCCCGCCGCCGCTTGCGCCAGGAGATGGGTATAGAGTCCGGCCTGACAGAAGTTTTTGATTTCGTTTATCGTGCACGATTGGATGCAGGCCTTACTGAGCACGAGTATGACCATATTTTTGTGGGTATCACTGATCAGACGCCAGAGCCTGCCCCCGAGGAGGTTATGGACTATCGTTATGTTGATTATCAAGCCTTAGAGCAGGAAATACGTCAGTATCCTGAGAGGTTTACGAGGTGGTTTAGGCTATTGTATTGGCGTGTGCAGTTTTACTTTGAAGAAATTCTGTGACAACAAAAATATGATTGCCATGGGACAGAAGGTTAAGTTGCAGGTTTACATAGTTTTGTTTTTTTCAGTGGTATTTTGGGGCTTTTCGTTTGTGTGGTCCAAGCAAGCTCTGGAGTATTACCGTCCAATAAGTGTGATTTTCTTTCGCCTAGTGTTGTCTGTGGTGTTTTTGTTTCTGTTTGGATATTTGTTTGGGCAGTTGCAGAGGATTGACAGGCGGGATTGGAAAAAGTTAATCCTTGTTGCATTCTGGGAGCCTTTTGCGTATTTCATTGGTGAGAATTATGGGCTCGTGCATGTCTCGTCCACTACCGCAGCAGTGATAATTGCCACAATACCACTTTTTTCTCCTCTGGCGGCTTATTATTTTCATGGTGAGCGTATTAGCAGGACAAATTTCTTTGGTATTTTATTGTCAATTTTTGGTGTTTTTCTGGTGGTACTCAAGCCGAATTTTGGATTTAAAGCCGATCTGTGGGGATTGATATTCTTGCTGTGGGCTGTGTTTGCGGCAGTTATGTATTCGGTTTATGTGCTTGACCTGTCTCGAAGGTATAATGTTTATACGATAATTACATACCAGAACACTTTTGGTGCTTTGATGTTCCTTCCTGTATTTCTGGTCATGGATTTCAGAAGTTTTCTCTCAATGGGCTTTGTGTGGCAGGCATGGTTGCCCATCCTGTTGCTTTCTATCTTTGCCACATCGCTGGCATTTATGTTTTTTACCTATGGTATAAAACATCTGGGAATTACAAAGGCCAATATCGTGGCAAACCTGATCCCGATTTTTACTGCTTTTTTCTCTTTCCTTGTCTTGGGTGAGAGGTTTACATGGTTTAACATCATAGGAATCTTACTTGTGGTTGTGGGTGTTGTCTTATCGCAGTTGGGAAGCCATGAGCCTGTGGTCAATGAGTGGTGAATTGTATAAGATCCAAAGCACACTAGTTCCTTATTTCGTGCAGTCTGGAGATTAAAATTTGTGCGATTTGTGACCAAAAATTTAGTAAAACATTGTGGCAAAATTAAACAAGCAGCTTTTTTGTTTTTTTCTAGTCTCGTAGCAGTTAAATTTTAGAAACCACAAAGGGCGAAGGGGTAGCAATGGGAAGGATTTAACTTGTTATTGTCAAGGTAATTAGTCGCCCCTTAATAAC
>JALVRO010000248.1:1877-29285 GCA_027031265.1 Bacteroidales bacterium
ATTTTATACTGTATCCTTATCCCTTAGTTTTTAAGGATTGACTAATTAGCAGATACTTGACCTTTTTTAGAAAAAGACCGAATTTTGAAAAAATCAAAATGATTGTGACTATGAGGCGATTTTATCTAATTCTAGGAGTAGTTTTGCTTTTATTTTTTTCTTGTAAAAAGCATGAACCTTTAGAAAGGGATCTTAAACCAATTGACCAGGCTCAGAACTGGACCTATCAACTTCAGAATGCAGACCCCAAAGAAGTGGCAAGCGCAGGCTTTGACTTGATCGTGATGGATTATTCCAGCGACGGCACAGACCAGGGACGTTATTCTACAGATGATTTGCAGCTAATCAAGACTTCGGGCACGATTCCCATTGCTTATATAAGCATAGGTGAGGCAGAAGATTACCGCTTTTACTGGCAGCAAGACTGGACACAGAATCATCCTCAGTGGCTAGGTAGCACAAATCCTGACTGGGAAGGAAATTACGCTGTTCAGTACTGGTATCCGCAATGGAAGCAGATAATCTTCTCTTATCTGGACAAAATCATAGCACAGGGGTTTATGGGGATTTATCTGGACAAGGTGGATGAGTTTGAATACTGGGCCGATAGCACTAATCCAGATGGACAGGTGTGGAGAGAAGATTCTACAGCGTTGTGGATGAGTCGGTTTATCCGTGAGATTGTGGATTATGTCCATCAGAAAGCTGGTCCAGATTTTTACGTTATTCCACAAAATGGTGAAAGGATTCTAGAGTATGACACAGGACTGAAGGATGTAATCTCAGCCTGGGGTGTGGAAGATATGTTTTATAATGAGACTAATCCCTGGACAGGCGATGATTGGTACTGGATAGAGCATGACCGCATACCTAATCTTCAGAAAGTCCTGGACGCAGGCCGTCCAGTGTTTAGTGTGGATTATGTGGATAATGGCACTGGCTATTGGGGAGCTAATAAGACACGGATTGATGACTATTTTCAGAAATGCCACAATTACGGTTATATTCCTTATGCAGCGCTAAAAGACCGTGCGCTGGATGAGATTAATATTATTAAAGGTCTGCAACCCTGAGAGTTTATTTTGATATAAAAACTTTTAATTGACGTGAAGCCTCGTGCACCCCAGCGCACGGGGCTTTTTTGTGGATATATTCGTTTTATTAAAATTTCTAAATAAATTGATATTTTTATTTTTTAACTATAGTTTTATGACAAACTAAAAAACTTTTGTCCATGAAGAGGTTTTTTCTGAAAGTAATTGTTCTCTTCTTTACATTTTCCTTAATGGCCCAGAATGATCTTTATTATCTGAAGCAGGCAGTGGCTAATGGCTATGGCGCTGCAGAAGCTATTATTAGCCAACTTGATTATGGATATTATTCTGGAATTAGTTCCGTGGGCATGCTGCTGAAAGTCGGTAATAGTTACACCTTATCAACCTATTTCAGTGCTTACGAAAACTATGTAATTGTAGGGGCTGGTGACGAGGATGTAACCAGTCTGAAAGTAGAGGTTCTGGATTCCACATACTATACTTATGCTACATATCAAAGTCATGGTGAAAATATTGCTGTAGTTAAATTCTCTCCGTTTCGCCCGGGTTTTTATAAGGTAAAACTAACTCTTGAGGGATGTAGCGTCTCTAATAGTTATTGTAGCCTGGTTATCCTGAGAAAAAATGGGGTGAATATCTCATTTAGTACTTTAGCTTATGTCTTGGACAAAATCTTTTCAGATGCAAATGTATTTAATCAGTCTACTCCTTTACTATTTGGTAATCTTGATGCATGTTTTTGGGGTGTTACTCTTGACAAAGATGAGTCAAATGTTACTTTCGAAGGCATTGATTTTAAGTTCCCTGATAGAACCTATTTCTTTTATACAAGGTGGGATATGAGTGTCACTGACCTGGATCTAAAAGTTAAAGTTAATGGCCAGATGTATTATGATAAGGTTTTATTAGATGGTAAAATATTGTGGTATAGACCACAAAGTTACTTTGAACAGGCAACTATGTATATTGAAAAACAGAGCTTTGAGCCTTCTTTTATTGTAGTCTATGCTGCAGCTACGGAAAATAAGTAACTATTTATAATAGCGAAAACTAAACTTCACCACCTGCGCTCTACTCCTGGGATGAAACGTGACATTATAAGTCTGACCGGGTAAAAGCCACAGGAGATTATCTGAGAAAAAGCCCTTTTCACTAGACTCAAGCCATAGCCATGCCACAGGACGATCGGCGGATAAAGATATGACATAATGGCCCCTTTGTTTTTTCGTGTTCATGTTTATATGAGCTGGGGTAAAGTGTAAATCCCTGGGACGGGCGAGGAGAATAACTTTCTCAGCTACAGTATCCTTGTTCTGGTCTAGCAGCAAGGTGACCAAAAATTGTCTCACTGTGTCAATATCTGATAGATTTAGGCTAATGATTCGTTGGCTTGTGTCCGGAAAAACAGTCAGCATTGTATCAACAGCTATCCTGTGCTGGCCATCCGTGCTCCACAGCTGTAAAATCATTTGTCCCCTTATTGGGCTAAGGCTGTCGCTAACTACATAGAGGTCAAGGTCATTATCATGTTTTTGACCAGTTATAATCACTGTTTTATACAGGCGGCGTACTTCATACATCAGGGCTTTCCAGCGACCGTAATAATCACGGCTTGACCAGCTAATAACAGGCCATGAGTCATTAAGCTGCCAGTAAAGAGTGCCCATACAACGTGGTTTGGCTGTGCGGTGGGCTTCTATAGCCATGCCTATGCCATAAGCCTGTGTGAGTTGACTGTAATAGAGATATTCGTCAAAATCGTCTGGTAGACCGAAGTAGCGTTCCATGTATGATCTTATTAACTGCATGCCATAGGGATGTTTTTGATGGTTCAATAAAGCAGGCGAGTCAAGAGATAGTCCACTGTCTGGAACCACAGCCTCAAGTGTCCTTAGATCCGGGAAAGCCTGGAAACCGTATTCGCTAACAAAGCGCCCTACATGCGAACGGTATGCTTCAAAAGGATGCTTGCCCCACCACACACCCCAATAATGTAAATCGCCCATCCGGTAAGCCTCTCTGTGTCCCCAGCCTGTCTGCGGCGATGAAGGGATATAAGGTACATCTGGCAATAGACTATCCAATATTGCAGGCAGAAGAGAATCAAAAATCCGCATTTGTCCGTGCCAGACGGCTATAGAATCTTTTGCACTATAGCTTAGCAGTTTTTGATAGCCCCAGTTGAACCAAGCTTCTTTTACTTCATTATTACCGCACCATAGGGCTATACCTGGATGTCGGCGCAGACGCCTGACCTGGTAAACAGCCTCGTGATGCACGTTTTTTATAAAGTCATTATCAAAAGGATATAAATAACAAGCAAACATGAAATCCTGCCATACCATTATGCCCAGACTATCGCACAGGTCATAGAAACGGTCTCGTTCGTAAAGGCCACCGCCCCAGACGCGAAGCATGTTTATATTTGCCCGTGCTACGTCGTTGAGCAGTGTCTGGTATTGGCTGTCTGTGACACGAGAGGGGAACTGGTCCGGGGGAATATAATTAGCACCGCGTGCAAACACACGTTGGCCATTGATGCGCAGGTAAAAACTACGGCCTATGCTGTCGCTATCCTGCACCAGCTCCACACGTCGTAGTCCAGTGGTAATGACTGTGTCAGCGCTAAAGCCTTTGCCATGGATATTTAACCTGATATGATAAAGATATGGCTCTCCCATACCTCGTGGCCACCAAAGGCGCGGAGCGGCAAGGTAGAAGGGGATAATAATGTGGTTATTGCCCTGATACAGACGCAGCTTTGTCCTGGCCAAAACGAGTTTTTGTCCTTGGTCAAGGATGCTGATTTCTGCATTTGTCTTATGACTTGTGCTAATATCTACTATTGCAGATAGCTGTGCCAGTGACCTGTCAAAAGTATCCAGGCGCACGAAAAAATCATTTATTCGTACCCTGTCCCATGCAATCAGGTAAGCATCCTGCCAGATGCCCACAGGCACGAGGCGCGCGCCCCAGTCCCACCCATATTGATAAGCGGCGCTGCGCGCAAAAACACGCTCGTCTGGTAACCTGTGCGGGAAATTCCGGGCAAGAATGGAGTCCTCTACAATGGGCGGAGTAAATTCTACTTTGATAACGTTCTGGCCTTTGTGGAGCAAGTGTCCAATGTCTGCTTGCCACCTGCGAAACATGTTATCAGCCACGATCACAAGATGTCCGTTTACATAGACCCGGGCAAAAGGATATAAACCTTTGAACACCAGCTCAATGTGTCTGCTGTGGAGAAAGCCGCCCGTTAGATAGATACTTTTTTCATACGTCCAGGCGGTGCGGCTAACCCATTGCACCTTCTGCTCATTATTGCCATAAAATGGGTCTGGTATCACTCCGGCACAGGTCAGATCCAGAAATACGTTGCCTGGTATAGTGGCTGTGATGCTTATTCCGGTGTCAGGACTATAGAGTCTCCAATGTCCTGAGAGGTATATGACAGTCTCCTGTGCCCATAAATATAAGGGCAATAGAGTGATTATCAAGGCAAAAAGACGCTTCATAGCAGTATAATAATTTTTTATGTAAGATAGAAAAATTTGTTCAAAAACCGGAAGAGGTTTTGTGATATTAAGTCCAGTGTTTTTCCGTTTTTGTGAAGGTTTTGTTATATTTCAACATAAAAAAACAGGGTAAGATGTGGCGTAGAGTTTTGGTGATGGGATTTGTTGCAGTAGTAATGATGCTTGGGCTGGGTTGCAGGCGCAATCCTTTTGATGTGGATGTATCGCATGTCAAGGTTGATCTGGATATTGTGCGCTTTGATCGCGAGTTTTGCCAGATCAGGCCTGATAGTATTTATGTGTACCTGCCACGCTGGCAACAGGAATATGGGTATTTCTGGCAGGTTTATAGCCAGGCTCTTCTGGGTCTGGGCAAGCCTGAGTCTTATGATTACCTTGTACGTCTGAAAGGTTTTTTTGATTATTGCCATCAATATGGTATAGATCGAGATGTTCAGAAAGCTTTCCCGCCTGATGATGAGTTCCTTACGCAGAAATTAACTGATGCCTTTCGTCATTACCGGTATTATTTTCCCGGGCGCCGTATACCAAGAATTTTTACCGTGATAAGTGGTTTTAATGTGTCGGTTTTTACAGGTGATGGTTTTGTCGGTATTAGCCTGGATAAATATTTGGGCAGCGACTATGTACTTTATCCTAATCTGGGTTTTGAGAAATATAAGCGTCGTCGCATGACGCGGGGGATGATACCTGTGGATGTGATGAGAGCATGGGCCGTGGCTGAGTTTCCGTTTAATGATTCGGTCAATAACGTACTTGCTAATATGGTTTACGAAGGCCGTTTGCAATATTTCCTTGATGCCATGCTGCCCGGTTATCCTGATACATTGAAATGGGGTTATACTGAGCTTCAGTGGAAATGGGCTAATGCTTATGAGAAAAATATCTGGGATTACCTGGTGGAGAAAAATGTGCTTTTCTCGCAGCGCGCACTAGACATAAAGACTTTCACAGGAGACGGTCCTTTTACCACACCTTTTCATCATAATTCTGCGCCACGTGCTGGCACATTCATAGGCTACCGTATAGTGCAGGCCTTTATGAAAAACCATCCAGATGTCACCCTTGGGCAGCTAATGGAGATGAAGGATTACATACGTATTTACAATGAGTCGTATTATGAGCCGTAGAACAGAAAGAGTGTTATATCTAAAAATACAGATTAGCACTGATTAACACAGAGAAATCACAGATAATACTTTAATTCTGCGGAAATCTGTGTATTGTGGAGAGATAATTTTAAAATAATGATTGGTGTAATATAAAGAAAATCAGTGGGTTTGTTATAAGTATGTTGCATAAAATATTACGAGCCGTAGTGTGCTTGTAATAGGTTGTGGTATTAGAGGGACATGAGGCTAAGCACGCTAACAGCCGAAGCAATAAACCCGTAAATAATCATGATAAGCGCCCCGGCAACGGACATACGCAATAGTGTACCGGCTGTTGTGAGACGATAGAATTTTTTTAACCAGATAAAAGAAAGATCTAGAACTGTGAGCAGTTTTACAAAAGTTATCCAGTCGCTTCTGGTGACAAGGAATATGATATTTAGCAATGTCAGGGTGATGAAGATTAATGATTGGAGATGGATTGTGAATACCAGGTGCCAGGCATAATAGGGTGGTCCAGGGAAGAGCAATGATAGAACTAATGCGGTGAGAGGTATGAAGAGAAACATTGCAGCGGAGAAGTTGTTTTGCATCTTTTGCCAGAAGAGTTTTTTGCCTCTGGGTGTCTGAAGGATCGTTACTTTTTTCCAGATGGTTTTGCCAAGCTGCGAATTGGTAAGCTCTTTGTTTACTTCGTTGCCTGTGGTTTTAATGTTTATAGAGATGCTAGAAGGATTGAGTGATAGCACCAGAAAGTAAAAAAGGCTGATGATAAGGTAAAGGCGAACAGGGGTAATATATTTTTGCCGTTTCCCTGAGAGATAATCTTGTGTTAGTTTTGCAGGATGAAAGATGAGAAGCCGCAGAGTTATCAGTAGTTTGGAGTCAAGGTTGAAATTAGCTGACAAGAATTCACGGATCAGGTGTTTGAGGCGCAGGTCCAGTGGTTTGTTTTCCTGGCCACAGTAAGGGCAATAATTAAAATCCGGGTCAAAGGAGTTCCCACAATTAGGACACTGTATTTGAGTCTTAGGCATGTTCATGTTAAAATGGTTAACCCTACGGCAGCGCTTACGCCGCCGTAGGGTATGTGTTTTATAGCGTTTTCCCCTCAGCTGCTAGTTGAATAATACCAATTACTACCTCAGTAGCTTTGTGCATGGACTCCAGAGGTATGTATTCGAAGCGGCCATGGAAATTGTGTCCACCTGTGAAAATATTAGGTGTAGGCAGTCCCATGTATGATAGCATAGCGCCGTCTGTGCCACCACGCACAGGTCGTATGATAGGCACCACGTCTGCCTGAATCATTGCCTGTTTGGCTAGCTCAATGACATACATGACAGGTTCTATTTTTTCGCGCATGTTGTAATATTGGTCGCGTAGCTGCAGGTCAATGATATTGCGGCGGTATTTTTCGTTGATGAACTGGACGGCTTTCTGCATGATAGCTTTTTTGTGCTCAAATTTCTGACGGTCATGGTCGCGAATAATGAAATGCAGGCGTGTCTCCTCTACTGATCCAGTGAATGAGATCAGGTGGAAGAAGCCTTCGTATCCCTCGGTATATTCCGGGCGCTCATTGGCCGGGAGCAGGGAAACGAGTTCCATTGCTACATGTTGGGAGTTGATCATCTGGTTTTTGGCAGTGCCAGGATGCACGTTGCGACCATGTATTGTGAGTTTTGCTTCGGCTGCGTTAAAGTTTTCGAATTGCAGTTCGCCTATTTCGCCGCCGTCCAGAGTATAGGCGAAGTCAGCGCCAAAGCCTTTGACATCAAAGTATTTGGTGCCGCGTCCTATTTCTTCGTCAGGTGTGAAAGCCACTTTTATAGTACCGTGCTTAATCTCTGGATGATTGACCAGATATTCCAGTGCGGACATGATTTCTGCTATACCTGCTTTGTCGTCAGCACCCAGAAGGGTCTTCCCGTCGGTGGTGATGAGTGTCTGGCCAATGTAGTTTTTAAGTTCGGGAAAATCTTTTGGGCTAAGCACGATGTTCTCTTCATCGTTGAGTACGATGTCCCCTCCATCGTAATTTTCAATTACCTGTGGATTGACATTTTCGGCAGTAAAATCAGGACTTGTATCCATGTGTGCTATAAAGCCTATGGTTGCCACTTTCCTGCCGTCTGTTATGTTGGAGGGTAGAGTAGCATATACGTAGCAGTATTCGTCTACATAAGCGTCCGAGAGACCAAGATCCTGCAGTTCGTCTACAAGCAGGCGTGCAAGATTCCATTGCTTTTCTGTAGACGGCGTTGTCTGTGAGTTTTCATCAGACTGTGTATCAATTTTAGCGTAACGCAAGAAGCGGTCTAATATGTTTTCCATTGTATTAGGGTTTTTGGTTAAGCAGTTTGTCGATGAGGTTTAAGGATTTTCTGGAATTCCAGCGTGTGGCGCGGTGTGCCTGTGCAATGATACGTCCTTTTTTATCAATAAGATAAGTAGATGGAATAGAGTTGGATCGCAGTGGACCAGGAGACGGTGAAACCTGGCGGTAGACTGGTAAATTAAAGCCTTTTTTATCCAGAAAAGACTGTGCTTTGTCCAGATCCTCTGTTGTAACAAAGAGAAAGACAATACCGGGATTGTCTTTGTAATGGTCATAAAGCTCCTGCAAGGCTGGTAGCTCTGCCAGACAAGGAGCACACCATGTGGCCCAGAAATTAATGAGAATTACTTTGCCGCGCAGATCAGCCAGCCTCACTGTTTGTCCCCGACTATCAAGCACAGCCCAGTTCCAGTCCATTGGTTGCAGCCTTACCTCGTGTTTGGTCTGGTGTGGTGAGAGCATAGTAAGTCGCTGCAGATGGCTAACCAGCCAGTTGCGGCTAGGTGTGAAAATTAGTGCTATGATAAAAGCGTAAAAGATTATGTCTGAGATGATTGCAAGTGTGCTTTTTTGCTTGTAATGATTTTTGATCTTTTCCCATAAGTTTGCCATGACATGTTGTTTTTAGAAAATATCTTCTTCTTTGCCAAAGATAAGCATGATTAACCAAATCAGAACACCAATCTGAAGTAATGTCCAGATAATTTTACCAAGGTGCAATGCAACTAATGGCTGAAAGATTAAAGCCAGTATTACAAAGACAATAGTAGCTCCAATGCGGTCAAATTTATACCGCTCATAAGCCAAAGATATGAAACCCAGAGCAATTATTAATCTGAGTATCCATATTATCAGGGGAGCCAGGTTAAAAAACAGAAGAACAAGCATGAGAATTAATAATGCCTGTATGATTTTCATATTTTATCTTTTTTATGATTTGCCACAAGTTAGGAATTTTTTGTCACTGGGAAAATAACTTGTTTTTTTTAACTTTGACAGGGAAGCATAGAAAAAAGTTACACACCTGTTATGGAAAAAGAGTTAAAAGAGCTAGCACGACATATACGGGAATATGAGAAGAAATTAGAATCATTGGAGAGAGTTTTTATCCTGAAAAGATTTTTTTCCCTTCCTCCTACACGAAAACGTGTACGACTGCTCAAAGGGATTTTTGAGGAAAAGCTAAGGAAATGGTTGGAGGAGACAAATGAGGAGTTTCGCTCGCTGGCACAGAAGAACCTTTCGCTTTTGGCTAAAGATAAAGTCGTTTACGAGACAAAATCGCATACATATAGCCCTGTAGGTACATATTCGGCATTTTTCACAGGTAAGATACAGCCTGACGGTTATGCTCATCTAGAATTGAAGGCAACAAACATTGGTGTTTATCCTCTGGCAAAGTATGATTATGTGGGCAAATACCTGGGTCATATTGACTATTTTGGCAACATTGAGCTAAAGCCTGTAAAAATAGAATCAGCACTGATGTTTACACGTCCCCGTAGTTATGAAGGCTATGTTAATGACAAAGGTGTGGTAGTGCTCAATGTGGTTAAGCGTGAACTTGAAATGTTATCTGGACGTGTGGTTATCTCGGGTATGCTAGGACTTCATTTTTCTGATGAAGCCAGGCGCGAGAAGTTTTTTAACAACCGTCGCAGACTGCTAGAAATTTATAACCAGGCAAAGGATAGATTTTTTGACCATGAATAAAAACAACATAAAAACACATATATCATGGCACTTGATATTTTTGATTTGATGCGCACTACAAATAATTACGAGTTAACGTTTTACGAAGAGCCATCGGTACAGCTGAAGTCCATTATTGCCATAAATAACACTGTTCTGGGACCAGTGCTTGCAACGACAAAGATTTTTGATTTTGGCAATGTGGAGAGGGCGGCGCAGGTGGCTTTGCGTATGGCTTATTACAACACATACCGTGCTGCTTTGCTTCGCCGTCCTTTTGGCGGTGGTAGCATTGTACTGTGTGGAGACCCAAAGAAGGTAAAGAACGAATTTTACCTTCGCGCACTGGGTATTTATATCAACAAATTTGCAGGGAATCTGTTTATCGCACGCAGTGCAGATTTGACTGATGAAGATATCAAATACATATTGCGTGAGACGGAGTTTGTCGTAGGTGGGGATGATGATTTCTTGATGAGCGGTATGCCCCCTGCCAAGGCCACAGCCCTGGGAATAATTAATGGTATACGTGCAGCTATTAAGTTTAAGTTTGGCAGAGATGAGATTTCAGGTCTGACATTCGTTGTGCAGGGCATTGATGGAGTAGGTTATTACATTGTAGAGCACTTGCTGCAGGCAGAAGATGTGCAGGTCGTCATAACAGACCGAGTCTATGATAGAATAAAGGCTATCCAGGACCGTGTGCCTGAGGTAAAGGTTGTCCGTCCTGGTGAGATATACAAGCAGGCATGCGATGTTTTTATCAGCTGTACCTTTGATAGTAGCATCTCAGAGCAGGAGGCTAGCCAGCTACAGACCAAGATTCTCACAGGTAGCGTGAATAATGTTATTTATTCCGAAGATGTGGAGAAAATACTCATTGACCGCGGCATTTTGTATGTTCCAGGTTATGTGCTCAATGGCGGCGAGATAATCCTGTTTGATAATGAGCTTAGCGGCCTGGGTCCTGATGTTGTGGAGAACCAGCTTGGTGATATTTATAACATAACACTTGACCTTTTGCGCCAGGCACGTGAGGAGAACAAGACTGTTAATGAAGTGGCTATTTCTGCCGCAGTTCAATATATTGAAAACATTGCTGCAATCAAGAAATTACGTTAATCCTTAACCACAAAAACACAGGAAAAATGGCTAAGAATAAGAAAAAGTACAAAATATTAGCAATAAATCCAGGTTCTACATCAACAAAGATAGCCTGGTTTGAGGATGAAGAAAAGGTTTTTGAGAAAACCATTAGCCATAGTGCACGTGTGCTGGAGAAGTTCAAGTCTATCTGGGACCAGTATTCTTTCCGTAAGGAAGAGGTTGTACGTACCCTGGAAGAGGCAGGTTTTGACCTGGCAGAGCTGGATGCAGTTGTGGGGCGTGGTGGTCTGATTCGTCCTATTCCCAGTGGTGTATATGTGGTCGATGAGCAAATGATTCAGGATGCCCGCATTGGTTATCAGGGACCTCATGCCTCAAACCTTGGATGTGTAATAGCTTATAGTATTGCATGGGAGCATGATATTCCGGCATATATTGTAGACCCGCCGGCCGTAGATGATATGGAGCCTCTGGCTAGAATATCAGGACAGGCTAAGATTCCGCGTACCAGTCTGTTCCATGCTTTGAATATCTTTGCTACGGCACGGCAGTTTGCACGTGACCAGAATAAGAAATTTGAGGATCTGAACCTCATTGTTGCACATCTGGGAGGTGGTATCACTGTAGCTGCTTTGCATGGCGGCAGGGCAATTAATGTTAATAATGGTATAGAAGAAGGACCTTTTACTCCCGAACGTTCAGGTAGTCTACCTGTGCTGAAGATTATAGATATGGCCTTTTCTGGTAAATACACACGTGAGCAGATGCGAAAGATGATTGTGGGTAAGGGTGGCCTGGTTTCATACTTTGGCACCAATAGCGCTTTGGAAGTAGAGAATATGGTCAAGGCAGGAAGTGAACGTTACCGTCTGGTGTTTGAGGCAATGGCTTATCAGGTGGCCGAAGAGATCGGAGCCCGTTCGACAAACCTCAAGGGCAGAGTAGATGGCATTATCATAACCGGTGGCCTGGCTCATTCAGAGATGTTCACAGGCTGGATTAAGGAACGGGTAGAGCACATTGCACCGGTATATATTTACCCAGGTGCGAGCGAAATGGAGGCTCTGGCGCATGGTGCCTTGCGTGTACTCAGGGGTGAGGAACCGGCCAAGCGTTATGGTGTGCACACTCCAAAGGTAGGGATCTTTTACTGGGATAATATCGAAGCTTATGTGCAGGCGATTAATTATATAGAAGACTATTTCCGCGCCAAGGGTTATGTTTTCCGTAAGGAAGACAGCAATCTGGAGCTTATTTATGCCAATTGTGAAGGGGATGATGAACGAGGTCGCCGTGAGCTGGAAAGACTAATTGACCGCAATGTGGACCTTATAATCGCCATAGGATCACCTGCCAGTGCCCTGGCTGCGCAATACCTGCGTGGCTATGATATGCCGTTGATTTTCACAGGTCTGTATAGCAAGGAGATACTGGCTGGTGTGGACTGGAAGAATGCAGATAATTTTTACGCATCTTTATATGGCGTACCTGTGGAAGAGCAATTTGAGAACTCAATGCTACGTATACAGCCTGATGTCAGAAAGCTGGGTGTAACGTATAAGATCGGAGAGCTACAGTCCAATATAGAACATGACCGTGTCAGGGAATTTTGTGCAAAGCATAATATAGAGTGCTATAGCTTTGATGTGCAGGAACATGAGGACCTTGAAGAAGCAGCTAAATATTTTTCAGACGAAAAAGTTCAATGGGTATATCTTGGGTCTGACTCCATCATAGCCACAGCTACAGCCAAGCAGCTAGAGACAATTACAAGCAAATTTCCGACGCAATGTGCGCTTGAGGACACAGTGCACCACGGTGGAATGATTGCTTATCATATTTCATGGAAAGAAGTATGTGAGCAGTCGGCAGATTTTGCAGTGCGTTTGCTCAATGGTATTGAGATAAAGACAGCCCTTGTCTCACCAGGTAAGCGTTATGTTACTGCTAATCATGATACTGTAGATAAGCATGGGCTTATGGACAAAGTAAAGCAGATTAAAGGCGTGAAGCTGATATAGGCCTTTAGCCATGTTTTGGAGCTTATTTATAACAGTCGGGGTGGCTTATGGCCACCCCGACTGTTATTTTGGGGTTTGCCAGGTGTTTATGCCGATGAGCGTTGGCACGCTTGCAATGGGTAAACAGTTGGCACGCCCGCCAGAAAGGGCGCAGGGGTGAAGTAGGTTTTAGCCGATTACCAGTCTTCCAGACCGTATTGTTTTTTGAATATTTCGGCAGGCTCTGGGTAACGGCTTTTGGATTCTTCTATAGCTTTTATGATTTTGCTTTCTGCCTCTGTCATTGCCGGGTTTGTGGGTTCTCCGAGGTGATATTCCACGGTATCGGCAGAGCCATCTGGATTATAGAAAAGCCATTTACCTTCCATATAGCCATTAACATATTGGCCTTTAACTTTTACTTTTCTGGTGTAGTCAAGGAGGGTATATGGACCGTCCAGTACACCATGTTTGTAATAAGAGAATGATTTTGGAGTACCGTCATAGTAGTAATCAACTGCAACGCTATCCAGGGTATCGTTTTTCCAGTAGCGTTCTCTAAGCAAGTTGGGGTAATAATAATATGAGTAAATGCGGTCAGGGCCGTTTTTAAGGCCATTTTTGTAAAATACTTCGCGTATAACAATTGTATCGTCCACGAAGAATTGCCATAGGCTGTCGCGTTTGCGGTTGTAATAATAACCCATTGCTATACGGTGGCCATCCTGGTCGTAGAAAATAGCGGCGGCGCGGTGACCAGTTATTTCGTATTTCATGTCAACCTGTAATTGTCCGTTGGGATAAAAACGTTTGAATGTGCCAGCCGGGTGTCCGTCTTTGAAGTAAATCATGTATTTAATTGTGCCGTCAGGATATTTAGCTATCCACATTCCCTGCCGCCGTCCCAGAGCGTCGGTCATATTTGTAGGGCCCTGGTATGATGCGACGAGAGCTTGCTGTTTTTCTTTTAGGCCAGGCTCTGGTTGTTCTTGTTGGTTTGGCTGGAATATTTCGCGGTAGATGTCTGTTGTGTCATGGTAGAGCGAGACAATTGATTGGGCGAAGAAGCGTGTGTCTCTTGTATCATTCAGATTATTGTAATGTTTCATGTATGCGTAGAGGCTATCGCGGAAGGTTTTCATGTCATCTTTGAGTAGATTGTAATATGTGGAATCTTTGTCATGTCGCAGTCCCTGATAAATGTAGTTGACAGCACGTTTTATGCGTACCATTTTGTCTGCAGGCTTATTCATAGTTTGTGCTATGTAGAAATTGCAAAGGCCTAACAGGTAATAAAGGCCTGGTTTTGCAGTGCTACGGTCAAGATTTTTCTGTGTGTATTGAATTGTTTTGTCATACTGATGGTTTTTGTAAAGGCTCAGAGCTTTGTGCCAGTGTTTATCCTGTGAGAAGGCTATTGTGGCGGAAATTATTAGCACAATTATCAAGAAGTGTTTTTTCATGGTTATGGCTTTTTCAGTCTGGTTTCCCAGTTTTAACGAGCTGGTTATTGTAAAAATTGTAAATTTTGTTCAATTGATGAGAGTTTGCAAGGAAAAAATGTGTTTTTACAGGTTTGATTTTATTGCTGGTAAAGTGCCATATCATATCAGTATCTAGGACAGTGAGCTCGTCGTGTGTAGCAAAGAGTATGATTTTTTCTTTTTTTAGTTGCAAGAGGAGTTGTGAAAGGAGTTTTGTGTTGTGCTGGTCCAGATGTGAGAATGGTTCGTCCATGAGTAAAATGGGGGTGTTCTGTACCAGAGAGCGTGCGATCATTACTTTTTGTTTTTGTCCATCGCTGAGTGTGTTGAATGGTTTGTTCACCAATGTCTTGATGTGGAGTTGATTTATTGTTTTGTCAATGATGTGTTTTTTTTCAAAACCGTGTGTGATTTTACTTGTAAGTCTGAGCAGTTCTAAGACTGATAGGTTTAGTCTGTGTGGCAGTTCAGATAGTACAATGCTTATGATTTTAGCACGCTTATGTTCATTAATTGCATGAATATTCTCACCCATGAGTATTACTTGACCTGTAATTGGTCTTAGCAATCCAGCTATTGTCTTAATTAAAGTAGTCTTACCAGAGCCATTATGACCTACCAGTGCGATTAATGAAGGGTGGCTAGTGGAATAAGAGAACTCATGATCAAGCAATGGAGATTTATATCCTATGTTTAAGTTTTTTATATTGAGCATTAAAGATTTTTTATTCTGAGTCCAAGAACAGTTATATCATCACGTTGTTCGGTGCCTTGCATCCATTGCTTGAGGAAGGCTTCAAGTTCTTGCTTAATTTCTTCCATAGGACGGTCGATGTTTTCCAGGAGTAAGCTCTGGAATTTTCTCATACCCAGGCGAATACGTTTCTCGTTGTTTTGATCTTTGTAACCATCTGTAAACAGGAAGATAATATCTTGATTTTCCAGGAAAAATACCTGGTTATCGAAGTCAATGTCTTTGAAAAATTTCTGCCCAATGGTACGACGTATTCCTCGAATGAGGGTGAGTTTGTTAGTTTTTTTCTTATAGACAAGAATATTAGCTCTAGCGCCTGAGAAGGTGACTTTAATGACAGGCTGGTTATTCTTACATTGTGCTTCCATGCGGCACAATGATCCTGCCATTCCGTCCCTGTGGCTTTCCTCTGTGTGTTTGAATATCTTTGCCAGGTTTTTATCCATCTCAGCAAAGACTAAAGCAGGATTGTGTATTTTCCTCTGGTTAATAATATTGTCAAGCAGTCTATTACCTATTATTGACATAAAAGCCCCTGGCACACCATGACCTGTGCAGTCGATAACAGAGACAAACAGGTAATTTCCAAGTTTGAGTTTTGGATGTTTTATCTGACATTCTTGATTAGTGTTTTCTTGTCCAAAGAGTGGTGATATCCAGTAAAAATCTCCAGATACAATATCACGTGGACGGAAAAGAATAAATGATTCAAAGTATTGTTCGAATTCTTCTTTCAGAGGGAGTATATTGCTAAGTAGAGCTTGTGCGTATCGTATACTACCTTTTATACTTTCGTTTTGTATACGTATTTTTTGTTCTGCTTCTTTAATTTTTGTAACATCAGAGTCAATGACAATGAGATTGATAACATTTCCTTCCTCATCCAGGACAGGTGTTAGTGTGGTATGTACCCAAATTGGGCGACCGTCTTTGGTCAAGAATTGTGCTTCGTATTCAACGGTTTCCTTTTGCTCGATACATTTACGGATAAGTTTTTTGATATGTTCTGGTGTGCGTTTGCTTATTATGTTTGGACTAATAGTTGTTTTGAGTTCCTCGAGTGTGTAACCAAAGATACGAGTAAAACCAGGATTTACCCAGATGAAGTTTCCATCTTTGTCTGTGAGTAATACGGCGTTATCAGTTCTCTCAGCAATGAGGGATAGTTTTTGTAATTGCTGATTCACCTCGGCCAGTTCTTCAGCTTGTGCTTGTATTTCTTCTTTTTGTTGCTCGAGCTCAATATTTTTCATTTCTATTTCACGTGTACGATCTCTGATCATTTGCTCGAGTTTTTCGTTGCGTTTGCGCAGGTTGTATGTATAGAGCCGTATTCCAACAAAAATCAGGGTTAACAGGAGTAATCCATAAATTGTGTATGCTACAGTTGTTCTATACCATGGAGGTCTTATTTCGAAACTGTAACTCATAATAGGAGCTTCGACACCATAGATGTTTCGGGCTTTAACGCGCAGGGTATATTTCCCTTCCCTAAGGAAAGTATACTCCCTGAAATTTACTGTTGTCCATGGAGACCAGTCTTTATCCAGGCCTTCGAGCTTATAAGAGAATTGTATAGAGTTGGAGTTTTCAAAGAAAGGAGCAGCAACATAGAATGCCAGTCCGTTGTATTTATAAGAGAACTGGGTGTGTTGTGGAGGGGTGGATGTTAGCTCTCCTGAGTCACTAAGTGTATTCCCTGCCCATATAACAGAATTGTCCCTAGTAGAAATTATTTTTCGGAGATAGATATTAAAGCGGAAGCGTGTAAGATCCACTATATGCATATAATCAAAGACTACAAAACCCTCTGTGGTTGGGAGAAAGACGAAACGTTTTTTGTAGGTATAACCATGTAGTGCATAGTCTCTGTATATGGCAGATCCGCTGAGATAAGGAGTAAAGACAAGTTTATTTTTGCGGTATTTAAATAAAAAGACACGGTATTTTAATGCTTTGATTTTATTAGGATTAACGTAATTAACCCAATAATTACCCCAGTCGTCTATGTGAATAATGTAAAGTTCATCCCCAGGTTCTTTGAAATACTTTGTTATCTCAGTATATTCGACGAATCTGTCTTTCTTTTTATCAAGATACTTTATTGTTTTGTTATCAGAGATAATGAGTTTGTTGTGAAATTTATCATATTTTATATCCAGTGTGTAAGGGTCATCTACACCATCTTGAGCAGTGTATATTTTTTCGATTTTTGCTTTCAGGAAGTCTTTGTCAAATTTTATTCTGGCAAGGAAAGTACTATCCTGGTTAACTACCCCCCAGAAAGTGTTATTCTTGTCCAGCACAAAATACCTGATATCACCATTAAGTACTTTGTGTGTATGTGTAAGTGTTGTATCGGCTATGGTTGCTATATATCCGCCTGAGGCAGTACCAATAAAGACTTTGTTTGTACCCTTGAAAGATTTTATTTTCCATACATTGACGTCAAAAAGATTTAAACGGGTGCTATGGTCATTATCGAGGCGTAGGATGTCAGGGAAATGAGTGATATAGAAGTGCTTGCCTAATTTTTCTACATTCCAGTTTTGACCTTGTGATCCCCGTACAGGAAATGTTTTTTTGTAGGATTTGAAAGGGTTGAGCATAATGGAATCAGGGGAATAGGTAATATTCCTGCTCTGTATGAAATAAAATTTGTCCTTATAATGAAAAGCATCCCTGGAACGGTCGAAATCAAATTGTTTATCAAGATAAGAAAGAGGAGAGTTGAGGATAACGTAATCAATACTATTGTCAGAGGCTAGCCATAGATTCCCATAAGTATCTATGTATATGTTGTTGAATGTATTAGAGCCAAGGCCTGTTTTTTTGTCAAAAAGGTTAACAACCTTTAAATTGTTATCCAGAATAATAAGTCCATGGTTGACATAACTAAGGAGGATAAATTTGTCGGTAACAGCGTGTGCTATAGTATATGACTTAATCGGGGCTTTTGCTTTTTTTATAATATGGAAATTCTTGTCCAATAAAAAGATAGAATCGAGTCTGAGAAGTAAAATGTTGCCATTAGAAATCTGAAAAATGTCATTTATATCTAAATGTTTTTTTCTGTTAATCAGTCTTTTATCAAGATCTACTTTCTGGATGAATCCCTTTTTTGTAGGATCTAAATAAGCCAATGAGAAAGAGCTGAATATTGCAGTATGTCCGTTGACTTTCGTGAAAAAGGGATAAAATGGAAGACGTGGTATGGCTGATAATTGCTCTGTGTTAAGATTGTAAAAATAAAGGGAATCAGGTGCAAAGAAAGCAAGGTAATGGGGTTCGATAAAGGTCATGTGCCAGATATCCCCCAGGTTTCTGTCTTTAGCTAACGGGAAATTTTCGAATTTGAAATTACCAATTGAGTCTGTCGTAACATATCCCAGATTATTAATGCCTCCAACGTATATTCGTCCTTTATCATCTTTTGCTAAGCAGCGGGCAATAGGGGTATTGGGAAGTTCAATTTTTGTCCAACTTTGGCCATCGTATATTACCAGACCATCGGTATTGGCATTATAAAGATAGCCGCGATTGTCCTGCAGAAAATCCCAGCTCTGGTTGTTGGCGTTGAAATCGATCTTGGTGTATTGAATGATTTTAGGATGACCAATGAATAGTATGTCTTGAGCAAAACTATTAATGCTCAAAATGATAGTGGCTATGAGTAAATATGTTTTTGTCTTAGCAGTCATTTAATTTTCAAGCTTTCTTGAGTGTAACAGAGATTACATAAAAATACAAAGATTTTTCTTTATTCAAAGGTATAAACAAATAATTTAATTTGCTGTTTGCTATCAGGGCTATTTGTACAAGACCAACATTTCCACTGTTCTCTTTGTAAGCAGGCAAACGGAGCAAATATCTACGTAATTGTCTCAGTTCTTCATGGCTAAGCTGGTTAATAAGCTCACATTTATTCTGAATATGCTCCTTGCTTTGGGCATCAATGATATTACCAGCATTAATTATGAAGGTGTCTTCGAATTCATTGATAACAATAAGTCCAGAACCCTGTCCATTTTCTTTTTCGAGTGAATAATATGCTATATTACTAGCAAGTTCGACGAAGATTTTAAAAAATTTTTTTGACTGAGTCTGATTTTCTGTTACTTTATTCTGGAGGCTTTTGGCAATACTCACAAGGATATATTTGTCAAAAGGACCAATATAGCTCCCGACAATATTCTTCCCTTGCATAAATTTGAATAAATCAAATACTTGCCTATGCCATTGCAGAAGAAAATTATTCTTCTGGTCCGTATGAACCATCTGTTTGTATAAATTAAATTTTAAACTAGCTGCTAAAAAAGTATATTTGTTTATAAAATTCAAAAAAAATCATTTGTTTTGCAAGAGAAAAATTAAAAAAGGTCTTGTATATGTACAAAGAGCTCATGAGTGGCAATGCAAATATGGCAGTCATTGGCCTAGGATATGTAGGTTTGCCATTAGCATTAGAGTTTGCAAAAAAATTCAAAGTACTAGGTTTTGATATTAATCCCCGTGTCATTGAAAAGCTGAAGAATAAAATAGATCCAGCTGGAGAGATAGAGCCTGAAAAATTCGAAGGTATTGATATTGAATTCACATCCAACCCCGATGATCTCAAAGATATTAATTTTTACATAGTAGCTGTACCTACACCTATAGACGAGCACCGTCAGCCAGACCTGCGTCCACTTCTGGGTGCTTGTTCTCTGGTGGGTAAGTATCTGAAAAAGGGTGATTATGTGGTGTTTGAATCCACTGTATATCCTGGATGTACTGAGGAAGATTGTGTGCCTGTTATGGAGCGTGAGTCCGGGCTGAAATATATCCAGGATTTCAAAGTCGGTTATTCTCCAGAGCGAATAAATCCGGGTGATAAGGTACATACACTGACTAATGTTGTGAAAATAACTTCTGGATGCGACAGCGAATCTTCTGAGCAGATTGCCCGTGTGTACGAGGAGATAGTCGAAGCAGGTATTTATAGAGCTGCTTCTATTCGTGTTGCTGAGGCAGCTAAGATTGTTGAGAACACACAGCGTGATGTGAATATTGCTATCATGAATGAGTTTTCCCGAATATTTAATTATCTGGGAATCAATACTTATGATGTGATAGATGCCGCTGGTACAAAGTGGAATTTTCTGAAATTTTCTCCTGGTCTGGTAGGTGGACATTGTATAGGTGTGGATCCTTATTATCTGATATTCAAGGCCCGCCAGTATGGTTATGAGCCTTATCTTCTCACTGCTGCCCGGGCTTTGAATGATGACATGGGTTTTTACGCTGCAAATAATATAATTAAACTGTTGGCTAAGAATGATTTACCTATAGCAGGAGCAAATGTTCTGGTTCTGGGCATTACTTTCAAAGAGAATGTTGCGGATATTCGTAATTCAAAGGTCGCAGATATAGTCACAGAGCTGAAAGATTATAATATCAATGTGCAAGTAGCTGATCCAAAGGCAGACCCTGAGGAGGTGCTTAAAGAATATGGTCTTAGCATTGATAACTATATTCATCATAATCATTACCAGGCTATAATCGTTGCAGTTAATCACAACGAGTATCGTAACTTTACAGAGCAGGATTTTAAGTCAATGTTAAAAGACGGTAAGGGGCTTGTTATTGACATAAAAGGAATTTACAGAAACAAAGTAAATTCTTTGCCTTATTGGAGTCTTTAATTATAAGTACCAATGAAGGTTTCAGGCTTGTTAGCTGTAAAAATACCTGTGCAGGAATATGAGTATTCGTCTAGATGGTTTAAGAAGATCTTGGATTATTCCAGGGTTTTTGGAGATTTTTTTTATGAGAGCGAGTATTCTACTGAGAAACTAACTTTTGTTCTTTCGCCTCAGGGTGGATTGCCTGTAATATTATCTCAGCAACTGTATTCAAGGGTGCCTGAATACGACAGACCTACCCTGGCAAGCCTGGGAGTCCTTGCCTTCAAAGTACGTACGGAAGATATAAAAAAAGCCTATCTAAGGCTAAAGGCGGCAAAAGAGCCTTTTGTGGAAAAATTAGCAAATACTTATTTTGAGAAGCCTTGTTTCTGGGTAGCGGATAATGATGCAAATCTATATCAGGTTATAGAGGACAATGGTCCTGAGGGTATTTATGGGGTCATAATCAATGTGGATGATATACACCAGGCTATTGATTTTTTCTCAGCCCTGGGCTTTGAGGAACATCATTCGAGTCATGGATATTTTGCAGATCTGGAACCTATGGGATTCGGTCGTAGTATGAAGGCCAGGCGTGTAATACTCAGATGTGAGGAAAAACATGCTTTGTCCCAGTATACTGGGCTCACAGAGATTGATTTGGTTCAGGTTATTGATAATCAAAGACGAAAGGTTTTTGCAAAATACACCCTTTATTTTGCTGCCAGCCAGACGCATAAGAGACCTGAAGCATTTACACCACAATATCGTGTCATTGATAATGATCATCTTCTGGCAGTTTATTCTCCAATTGATTATAAAATAGCCAAGATCCGTGTGATAGAGGTGCGTATACTCAAGTTTAAAGATTTTGTTGAGATAGACCTTACCAAATATACAAATGAACCTCTGTCCGGGAGAAAACTGTCTGTTCTGTTGAATAATGTTGTTGAAAAGCTTGATTAAGAGTTTATTTTTACTATCTTTGCACAATGTTTTTTTAATCTTGGCTAATTATGGATATAAGAGAATTAGAACAGGTTTTGACAGGACTGGATGAGGTTGAGTTACTCAAAAAATTGGTAGGCCTTTTCAAAGGTCAAATTGTTTTTTCCACGTCATTCCAATATGAGGACCAGGTTATTCTGGATATGATTTTTTCTAATGATATTGACATTGAGGTCTTTACAATCGATACCGGTCGCCTCTTCCCCGAGACTTATAAGGCCTGGGACAAGAGCTTGGAGAAGTATAAAAAGCCTATTAAGGCATTTTTCCCTGATACACAGCTTGTGGAAAAGTTGCTATCAGAGAAGGGCCCTTTGAGTTTTTACCAGTCTGTGGAGAATAGAAAGGAGTGTTGCCATATTCGCAAGGTCCTGCCACTGGAGAGAGTCCTTAAAGGTAAAAAATGTTGGATAACAGGCTTGCGTAGTGGTCAGGGGGATACACGCCAGAGTGTCCCTCTGGTCGATTGGGATCCTAAGCATGAGGTATTCAAAATAAATCCTTTGCATGATTGGACATTGGAGCAGGTTAAAGATTATATTAATGAGCATCTGGTCCCATATAATGAGCTCCATGACCAGGGCTATCCTAGCATAGGCTGTCAGCCCTGTACACGTCCGGTAAAACCTGGTGAGCCATTGAGAGCTGGCCGTTGGTGGTGGGAGCAGAATACCAAAAAAGAATGTGGCCTGCATGTCAAAGACGAAGATGTCGAAATCAAACTCAATATAAAGTCTATTTCTACTGATAAAAAATAAAACACTTTTACCATGAGCGAAAAATTAGATAACCTTGAGAATTTGGGTAAATATAGGTTAAACCATCTCAGAGAACTGGAAGCAGAAGCGATCTTTGTCATACGCGAGACTGCAGCACAGTTCGATAATCCAGCGCTTTTGTTTTCAGGAGGTAAAGATTCGATCGTTTTATTTCATCTTGCCCGCAAAGCCTTTTATCCTGCTAAGGTACCTTTCCCTCTTTTGCATATAGATACTGGACACAACTTTCAAGAAACACTTGATTTCCGTGACTATCTTGTGAAAAAACACGGGGTGCAACTATTGGTTGGTTCTGTGGAGGAAACAATCCGCCAGGGTAAGGCTAAGGAAGATACTGGGTATTATGCTACACGTAATGCTATCCAGAGTATCACACTACTGGACATGATAGAACAACATAAAATAGATGCTGCGCTCGGTGGAGCACGCCGTGACGAGGAAAAAGCCCGTGCCAAGGAGCGTTTCTTCTCACATCGTGATATTTTTGGCCAGTGGGATCCAAAGAACCAGCGCCCGGAACTGTGGAACCTCTTCAATGGCCGCAAACACATGGGCGAACATTTCCGCGTCTTCCCTCTTTCCAATTGGACTGAGCTTGACGTATGGCTCTATATATACCTTGAGCAGATAGAATTGCCTTCCCTGTATTTTACGCATCGCCGCAAGGTCTTTAACCGGGATGGTGTATGGCTGGCTTATGCTCCATTCATGCGTCTTAAACCCGATGAGAAAGTCGAAGAAAGAGATGTGCGTTGCCGTACAATCGGTGATATACCTACTACTGGCCTGACATTATCCACAGCTTCTACAGTGGAAGAAATAGTCTATGAGATTGCTACCACACGTACTACAGAGCGTGGTATGCGTTTCGACGACAAAGTATCTGAGACGTCTATGGAAGACCGTAAACGTGAAGGCTACTTCTAATCAATCCCCTTAACCAAATAAAAAAGAATAACACAATGGAACAGCATACAAAACTCACAAAAGAAGAAATCAAACAAAAAGTCGACGAACTGCTCAATAATTACCTTGAGATGGACCTGCTGCGCTTTACCACAGCAGGTAGTGTCGACGACGGCAAGAGTACATTGATCGGTCGCCTGTTGTATGATACAAAGGCTATTTTCCAGGACCAGCTCGATGCAGTCGAACGTGCCAGCCGTCGTCGTGGAGAAGACCAGCTTAACCTGGCTTTGATCACAGACGGTCTGAAAGCAGAACGTGAGCAAGGTATTACCATTGATGTGGCTTACCGCTATTTCCATACCCCAAAACGTAAATTCATTATAGCCGACACTCCTGGCCATGTACAATATACCCGCAATATGGTCACAGGTGCTTCCACTGCTAACCTGGCAATTATCCTCATAGATGCACGTAATGGTGTCGTGGAGCAGACCTTGCGTCATTCTTATATTGCTTCACTCTTGCAGATTAAGCATATCATTGTTACAATCAACAAGATGGACCTGGTAGGCTATGACCAGGAAGTGTTTGAGAAGATAAAACAGGATTATCAGAACATTGCACAAAAACTGGATGTTAAAGATATCCGCTTTGTGCCAATTAGCGCTCTGAAAGGTGATAATGTGGTCGAGAAAAGTGAGAATATGCCATGGTATGATGGACCGACACTCCTGTGGCTTCTTGAAAATATAAATATTACCAGCGATATAAACCTTAATGATCCACGTTTCCCTGTGCAGTATGTTATCCGTCCAATGAGTGATGAGTGGCATGATTACCGTGGATATGCTGGCCGCATTGCTAGCGGTGTGTTCCACGTGGGTGATCAGGTAATGATTCTACCTTCTGGTTTGACTACAAAGATTACTTCAATTCATTTTGCCGACCGCCAGCTCGATTATGCTTTTGCTCCGCAATCTGTAGCAATGACCGTGGCAGATGATATTGACATTAGCCGTGGAAATATGATTGTGCCTGTGAATAATGTTCCGCAGCAGTCCAACGAAGTGGAAATGAAGATTTGTTGGTTCAACCAGCGTCCTCTCCAGCCCCGTGGCCGTTATATCCTGCGCCACACAACTACTGAGATGCTGGCAATGGTCACAGACGTGGATTATAAGCTTGATATTAACACACTGGAGAAAAATTACGATGACAAGGAGATCAAGATGAATGATATTGCCAGGATCAAGGTGCGCACTGCACAGCCTTTGTTTTTCGACCCATATAAGAAAAACCGCCAGACCGGTGCTGTTATCCTCATTGACGAAAGCACAAACGAGACCGTCGCAGCTGGAATGATAGAATAAGTCTTATAACTTTGTAAATACGTCATTTGAATCCGACCCTGACAGGTCGGATTTTTGTTTTTTTATAAATATTTTTTGAAAATTATACTGAAAATTCTCAGCTTTCAGTCATGAAAAACTTGTATAAACCAGTCATTTTTGTGTTTTTTTATGTTTCCTTTATTTTCCTTTCTTCATGTGGCAAGGCTTATTTTTATGACGGCACGCCTTATGTTGATTTTTATGTTGACAATAACAATGGAAAGATCTACTCTTGCTGGGACTCCGCATTAAACTATACCTGTTTGATACAGGGAAAATCAGGCGCACGGATTGAATACGTTGTCTTTACAGCTGAAATTTATGGGCGTTATTACACTGTTAGGGAAACTCTCCCCGATAAGCCACAAGAATATACTATGCAGATAAGCTTTATTCCTGCTCAATTTTTCCCGCGTTTATCTAATGACACTATTATGTTAGAAGTTAGTTTTTCTGCCCTGGAAGCTAAAACAGGTATTGAATTTCATTCCTCTTTATATTCCGTAACCCTTAAACCATGCAGAAATGATACAACGCATTACTACAACAGTTTTAATCCTGCTGATTAGCATGCAGCTTTTTGCTAGTTTTGTTACTGACAGTATTATTACCAGTAAACCAAAACCTGTGTCTAAAAACTATGAGTTTAGCATTATGCCATTGTCCCTGATAGATTTTTTCAAGCCACATTTTCGTGTAGGATTTGAATATAGCCAGAAACATTCAGGTTATTTAGTAGAATTAGGTCTTGGATCAGACATTTATAACCAGCGGAATGAATTCGGCATGTATGAAATACGTTTACAGGCAAGACATTACATACCAAGTTCCGTAATATCAGATTTTTATTTTGGATTAGAAGCTTTTGCCAATAATGCCACATATATTTACGATGGTGGTTTCCTCCTAAAAGATTATTATGTCAGGGCTGATAATATTCATAAACAGAAATTCAAAGCAGGTCTTAATATTATAGTTGGCCAAAAAATTTATGCTTTCCGCCGTGTATCGTTTGATATTTACACAGGCATAGGTTATTCCCTGCTGAGAATGAAAATCCTTAGTTTTAATAATGCCAATGCTTATCTACATTATTTTAATGACTTTGAATTTCCCAGGGAACCGGGTCTTTACGGTTTAATAAATTTTGCCTTTGGTATCAGGGTGAATTATTTGCTAAAGTCAGTGGAATTTGCGGTAAAGGAAAAATAAAACAACTGTGTGCCCTGTGAGGGTGCAGGCGAATATGAGGCGAGGCAGATGCCGAACAGCCTGCCCCAGGCAGAATTTGCCAACTGGGGCTTATGTATTGCTGTGTATACTGACGTGCATGTACTATGGTTCTTTTTTGCCAAAAAAATTGCTATCTTCAATTTGATCCCTAAAAACTATTCTTGAACTTTTTTAAGCTCAAGTTCATCAAAGAGAAAATCATAGTTTGGCACAACTAGTCGTAGCTCGGAGATATTACCGTCTTCATCTTGCACAAAGTGAGCCAGTCCCCATTGCGTGGGTATAGCCATGAGAGGTCTCGTGAAATGAATCTGAAAAGTGTTGTAATGCCAATGACTGAGGTGGGCGTCCAGATAAGGTGCAGGTACAAAGTTCAGAAATAGCTTGTCTCCAGACTTTTTAACCACAACATCCCCATACATCTGGCTGTGATAAGTACCTACATACTTGTCCAGAGGCAATGGCTTTGTGCCTTCTATCCTGTGATGCTCGTTTTTCATCATAACATAGCTCTCAAGGTAACGTGGCGCAAGCTTCAGGTAATAAGCGTTCCAGTCAAAAGGCTCCTTGTCAGAAGTGAACAAATCTGCGAAATATTCGGGCAAAGCAGTGTAAAGGAAATTCATGCTATTGGTCAGGACCACAACGCCCATTTTCTTCTCAGGTATCATCAAGACCCTGCATAGCGCTCCGTCCATACCGCCACTGTGTGTGACGATTTTGTATCCGTTCTGGTCATAAACAAACCAGCCCAGTCCATAACCGTAGAAATGCCGTGAAGGGTGCATTTTTCTGTCGCGCCCGCTTACGCCAATTGGATTATGCGTTTTCCACAGATAATCAATCTGCTGCTGTGAAATAACCCTTTGGCCGTTAAACTCGCCTCCATTCATGAGCATAATCAAGTAATTTGCCAGCTCAGCTACAGAGGAGTTTATCCCGCCGAAAGCCTTGATATTATGCGAGGGGATATATGGGACATTGACTTTCTGCCCATCTGGCGTGGTGTAGCAACCCTTTGCCCAGTTGCCCTGTTTTTTCATTTGCTCTAGCTCCATTTTTGTACGCTTCATTTGCAGAGGCCTGAAGATGTGCTCCCTGACATAGGTCTCAAAATCCTGTCCGCTAACTCGTTCCACAATCTGGCCTGCTACAAGGAACATAACATTTGAATAACCGAAGCCGTTGCGGAATTCAAACTTGGGCTCCAGATAGCGCAGACGTGGTATTATCTCTTCCGGTGAATAAGAAGTGTGGTACCATAGCAGGTCGCCGCTAAAAGTGCCCAGTCCCACACGGTGGCACAGCAGGTCTTCTATCGTTGTATGTGTGGTAACATAG
>JALVRO010000249.1 GCA_027031265.1 Bacteroidales bacterium
ATAGCAATGGCTGCTACAATAAATGTGTAAATTGCGAAATAACTAAGTTTGCTTTTACGCACAATTTTTATCATAAACTTACATGCAAAATAGCCAGAGAAAAAAGCTGCAACAAATCCAATTAATAAAACGGAAGGACTAACGGTTTGGTTTGCTCCTGACCAATCATATTTCATCAGGTCAATAATGTTAGCACCAATAACAGGTATGAGGACCATAAGGAAAGAGAATTTAGCTACTTCATCTTTGTCATTACCCAACAATAGCCCTGTGGAAATTGTCATACCAGAACGGGAGATACCAGGCATTATAGCTATTGCCTGGGCTATACCAATTATGAAAGAATCCCAGAAACTTATGGGCCGTTTCTTATCCCTGGCCACAAGAGTGAGGCTAAGCACAGCCGTTGTTACCAGAAGCATCATACCTACAAGTAAAACATTCCCTGTAAAAAGCTGCTCTATCTGGTCTTGGAAAGCCAGGCCAACTATACCAGCTGGTATGGCAGAGATAAGGAGCTTGACAATATACTTATTGTCTTCATTCCACTGGAGAGTAAAAGGAGCTTTGATGAGCCTTAGTATTTCCTGCCAGAAAACTACTATTATACTCAGCACAGTAGCACCATGTACAACTACGGTAAAGGTCAGCGTCGGATCGTGAATACCAAGTAAAGCTTTACCAAGCTCTAAATGACCGCTGCTACTAACAGGTAAAAATTCTGTGAGCCCTTGAAGCAAACCGAGAAATAATGCGTCTAGTCCGTTCATTTCGTTATATTTTTCTGTTTGTTCGAAAAAAAAACATCCACAGAGCCGAACTCTGTGGATGTTTAATAAATGTGTGATAAAGAGTTTTTAGTTAAAGTTTTGTAGCTTAAAGAAGCCTTCACGAGGATTTATTGTCATAACAGGAATCTCGTATTTATTTGCAATAATCTTCTGCTCATCAGCACCGAACATGTAATCCAGAGTCTTAGGGTTACGTGTGGTTGTGATCATAATCATCGAAGCATTAATTTTATTTGCAAATTCTACTGTCTCATCTGCTAGATCACTACCTTCGAGCTTTTTGATATCATAATTAATACCCTTTTCTTCCATAAAATCTATTGCTACTTTAATATTGCCATAGATACGTTTCTTTGCTATACGGTCTGGATCTTCGATATAGCATAGATAGAACTTTGTGTGGAAGAGTTTATTCAAGAAATTAACCCAGGTAAGCTTTTGCTTATTCTCGATTCTGAAATCAATAGGCACAACAATTTCATGAACCTGTTTTTCCGTTTCTTTAGGTGGTGCTTGTACTACAATAAAAGGAGCATTCGAACCAGTGATTACTTTCAAGGCCCAGCTACCGAGCAATTTCTGAAGACCCTTTCTACCGTGTGTACCCATGACAGCCAGGATGGCCTGGTGCTCATTAATAACCTCTGTTATGGTGGTAAAAATATTCCCAGCCAGTACCATAGCATGTAATGGCACATCAATCTCTTTCTTGTACTCTGTAATTTTCTCTTCCAGGCTCTTGTGAGCAGGTTCTACTTCTTTATCTTTTTTGACGATGTGAAGAAGGATAACATCTTTTTTAATAATCCTGGCATAATTGACTGCATGCAACAGGGCATATTCTGCCTTTTCTGTGAAGTCCCAGGGGACGATGATTGGGCTATCAAATTCAGCCATAATATATGATTTTTAATTCTTTTCCAAAATAAACATCACTGGCAAAGTATACCAGACTCGTACAGGGTGGCCGTTATTGTAACCTGGCTTAAACCTAGGCAAAGTCTTAACAACTCTGACCGCTTCTGAGTCAAGCAAGGGATCAACACCACGCAGAACCTGTACGTTGGATACTCTACCATCTTTGCCGACAACAAACTTAACAATAACCGTGCCTTCTATATCATTTTCTTGTGCTAAAACTGGATATTGTGTATGTTCGGCTACATAATTGCGCAAAGCATTGATTCCACCCGGAAACTCAGGCATTGTCTCTGCACGTACGAAGATCTCATCATCTTCTTCATCTCCTTCGTCAACTGGGACATCAACAAAATCAACAGATTCTTGCTCATCAGCCTCAACATCAAAGTTGAAGTCTTCTTCTATCTTTGTATTATTATTTACAATTTCCAGAACATCACTAACCTGCTGTTTTGGAGGAGGTGGTGGAGGTAGCTCTATATCCTGACGAGTAACAACAACCTCTTCCTGCTCAAAATTACCTTCCTCGTTTACGGCCAAATTTTCTACCTTGACGTTATATTTTTTTATCTCAAAAAGAGCATATACAACTACCAGAGTCAAGACAAGGCCGATGAGAAAGAAAATCGTTCGATAATTTTCCAAATCAACTTTTGGGTTTTTTTTAGCTTCCATTGGTCTTGGTTTTTAGTGTCTCTTTGTAATGTAAATTTACTATTTTAGTATCAAAAATACAAACAATAGCCGAACATGCAAATCTTTTTCAAGTTTTTTAAATACAATTTTTTTGCACTGCAATCCAAAATTAAAAAAAATATTTAACTTTGCACTCTGAAACAAATAATTAAAAATAACGAGTAATATGTACTTGACACCTGAAAAGAAAAGAGAAATTTTTGCTAAGTACGGTAAGTCTGAGACTGACACTGGTTCACCTGAATCACAGATTGCTTTATTAACCTTCAGAATCAATCACCTTAATGAGCATCTGAAACAGCACAAACATGATTACCGTACACAGAGAGCTTTGCTCAAGCTGGTAGGTAAGCGTAAGCGTTTGCTTCGTTATCTCAAGAACAATGATGTAGAACGTTACCGTGCCATTATCAAAGAGTTGAACTTGCGTAAATAACAAATTCCCTCTGGCAACAGAGGGAATTTTTGTTCCTATATTCAGGGAGGCTGTCATATATGACAGCCTTGATTTTGTTATTATTAACTTATTTACGAAATTATTACACCGTATTATCAAAAACAAAAAGGAAATTATCATGAACAATTATGTCCCACCTAAACCAATCACTAAAACAGTTAAATTATTTGAGGACAAACCAGAAGTAATAATAGAAACTGGCAAATTGGCCAAACAGGCTGATGGCTCTGTCGTTGTACGTATGGGCAAGACCATGTTGCTTGCAACTGTAGTCTCAGCCCAGGAGCCTCGTCCAGACGTTGATTTCTTACCATTACAAGTGGAGTATCAGGAGAAATTCTCTTCTTATGGCCGTTTCCCGGGTGGTTTTTTCAAACGGGAAGGTAAGCCTTCAGAACATGAAATACTTGTAGCGCGTTTGGTAGACCGTGCTTTGCGCCCACTTTTCCCTAATGATTATCGTAATGATACATTTGTTGTCGTGCAGCTTATCTCTGCTGACAAAGAAGTAATGCCTGATTCTTTGGCAGGCCTTGCAGCTTCTGCTGCTCTCATGGTTTCGAATATACCATTTGATGGCCCCATGGCAGAGGTTAGGATTTCCCGTATAGAGGGAAAATTAATTATTAACCCAAGCTTTGAAGAAAATGAAAGAGCTGATATAGACCTTATTGTGGGAGGTACGGAAGATAGCATTGTTATGGTCGAGGGCGAAATGAATGAGGTTTCCGAAGAAGAAATGCTCGAAGCTATTAAGACTGCACATGAATACATAAAAGTTTTGTGTCGTACCCAGAAAGAATT
>JALVRO010000250.1 GCA_027031265.1 Bacteroidales bacterium
ATTCGTCCTGCCATGAATAAGAATGTGTGAAATTGTGTCGCTCGACAGGATAAGGAGTTATATTCCATCCAGTTTTGTGCAGTTCAATCAGCCGTTCTATAAGCTCCACAACGTCCTGGAAATGAACATTATTGTCTATCATTCCGTGCAGTATAAGTAATTGTCCTTTTAGACCATTTGCAAAGTAGATGGGAGAACTCTGTCTATAAGCCTGAGGATCTATTGTGGGTAGATTTAGTATGTTTGACGTGTAGCCATGGTTATAATTAGCCCAGTTGGCAACTGCACGTAGGGCAGCCCCACAGCAGAAAACATTTCCTTGCTTGAACATGGCCATGAGAGTAAGGAAGCCTCCATAAGAGCCGCCATATATACCAATACGTCCAGGATCAATGTCATAATTTTTAACCAGAAAGCTTACCCCATCGACAATATCTTCCAAGTCTTTTCCACCCATGTGACGGTATATACCTGTTCTCCAGTCTCTACCATAGCCTTCGCTACCCCGGTAGTCAATGTCCATGACAGTAAATCCTTCGTCTGCCAGTAAGTTGTGGAACATGTGTTCCCTGTAATAATAAGACCACCATTTATGGGCGTCTTGCAGGTAACCAGCGCCATGAACAAAGATTATTGCTGCCCCATTTTTTTTGTCTTTGTCAGGAATGTAAAGGCGGGCATAGACAGTAGCACCGTCACGGGCAGTGAAATTAATTATCTGTGGTTCACGCCATGGATAAGAGTCATATTCTTTTGTCGTACTGTGTGTTTTACGTTTTTCTGTTGATTGTATATCGTTGGGTTTGAGGTATAATTCCCATGGTGTGGTGGCGTTGGAGTAGAGTAGTGCAATGTATTTGTGGTCAGGTGAGAAGAATGGTTTGAATGAGCCTGTAAAATGTGTCATCTTTTGCATCTGTCCTCCACTGATAGGCATCCGGTATAGCTGTCTTTGTGCAGGTTCTATTTTGTTTGTTACCAGGTACCAATATTTTTTTGTAGGGTAAGCAAAGTAGATTTCGAAATTACCGTTAGTTAATTGTTCTCTATGCCCATTGTCTGCATTGTATGTGTAAAGATGAGAGTATCCTGTTTTCTCTGATTGGAACCAGGCTGTATGTGTACCAGGTATCCAGCCCCAGTTTCCACTTCCAGCATTCCAGCTGCTAATGCCAGGGCCAGCTATCCATGCAGTATCCCTCTGGTGATCTATGACTTGTGGTTTACCTGACTTGAGGTCTACCAGTAATATCCAGCGGTCTTTGTTGTCAAGGCTCCGAGCAATCATCATAGCCAGCTGTCCATCGTCAGACCATTTTAATGTGCTTAAACTTACAGGGCGCTGCCCTTTCATGTGTCCTTTGTATGGTCGAGGCCAGTTGTTTATGCTATCCAGTGGGCTAAGATCGAGAGTATACTTTTTTTTACGGCGGCGGTCATAGATCCAGAATTTGTATTGGCTATAAGACAGGCCTACTTTTGCGCGTGCTGCTTCCAGTTTTGTGTGAGCGTCAGCTGTGATATAATGTGGAATAACTGTTTCCTGTGATTTATATTCCATTGTTATATATGTGATAAATCTCTCGCCAGGGTCCAGCTGAAAGTTATAAATGAATGTATAAGCAGTATTAGATGAAGGTAGATTATCCAGGGATTTTCCATAATTAGGATTATCCTTCACCACCTGGAAAAGGTTACTATTTTCCTGGCTAAGCCAATTAAGTTGTTTGGTAAAATTACCTTTTTTTAATTTTGGGGATTTTACGCGTAACAGTTTGACGGTTTTTCCGGTTTTTAGCTTGTACTCAAGAAATTCGTTTTCTTTTTCGAAAAGGATTTTGTCTCCTTTGAAGTTAAATCTGGGGTTGTATTCGTAATCATCTGTCATGGTTATCTGTATAGTGTCCATGTTTTTGAGTTTCAGCAAAAAGATATCTCCTTTTCTAGCAAAGACAACCATTGAACTGTCGGGTGAAAAGGCATAATTTTTTGGTATTCGTAGCTTTAGTTCTTGACCTTTGAGTTCATGTGTTTTCTTTGTTTTTAGGTCAAAGGCATACCAGTGCATCTGCTTGTCTTTGGTAGGGTTCCATTTGAAATAAACCAGATCTGACGCAGGACTCCAGTATACTTTTTCTGGCCAATAACCTACGAAGTCTTCGCCTTTCATAATTTCCATAAGGTCCAGTTGCTGGGAGTAAGTAACAAGCGAACCCATGATAAGTAAAATGATTAATAGACGTTTCATCAGTATTGTGTTTTATGTTGAGGTTTAAAGTTAAAAATTTTGTGATAAGAGACAATTTTTTAAAGGGTAATCAAGTCTATTTCGTAAGTCAAAATTTATTCCCTATGGCCCGGGATGGGGTGAGTAATTTAAAAAGTTGTTTAGAAAAAAATTAGAATTTTAATAGCTTTATAAGAAAAAATAGTACATGAGACGTTTATTTGTTTTTTTACTTTTAGCTCTGCCGTTTGTGGCCATATCCCAGGATAGGATAACAGGTCTTAATTTTGCCACACGTTCGGAGGTAATAGCTCCGCATGGTATGGTAGCTACCAGCCAGCCTTTAGCTACACAAATAGCATTGGAGATTCTCAAAAAAGGAGGAACGGCAGTAGATGCTGCTATTGCTGCAGATGCTGCTCTAGGTTTGATGGAGCCCACGGGAGCAGGCATTGGAGGAGATCTTTTTGCAATAGTGTGGGATGCCAGGACAAAAAAATTATATGGCCTCAATGCCAGTGGTTGGTCTCCCAGGGATTTGACACTTGATTATTTTCTTTCACATGGATATAAAAAGATTCCAGCTTATGGTCCATTGCCAGTGACAGTACCCGGGTGTGTTGCAGGCTGGTTTGCCCTGCATGATAGGTTTGGAAAGCTTCCAATGAAGGCTGTTCTGGCCCCTACGATTAAATATGCACGTGAAGGCTTTCCTATGACTGAGTTAATTGTCTATTATATGGATCTCTCGTCCAGACATTTCAAGGATTATCCTAATTTTGCAAAGGTTTATATGCCAGGAGGGCATACACCGCGTAAGGGAGAGATATTTCGCAATCCTTATCTTGCGGATACTTATGAGCTGATAGCCAGGGAGGGACGCGATGCTTTCTATAAGGGCAAAATAGCACGAATAATTGTTCAGTTTATCCGCAAACAGGGTGGGTTTCTGTCGTATGAGGATTTTGCTGTGTTTGAAGCGGAGTGGGTAGAGCCTGTTTCGACTACATACCGTGGTTACCGTGTGTGGGAGTTGCCTCCCAATGGCCAGGGTATAGCTGTGTTGCAGATGCTAAACATGCTTGAGCAATATGATGTAAAGTCAATGGGATTTGGGAGTGCTGATTATATTCATTTGTTTACAGAGGTTAAAAAATTGGTTTATGAGGACAGGGCTAAATATTATGCAGATCCACGTTTTGCACAGGTACCAGTAAAGAAATTAATCTCAAAAGAATATGCAAGGGAAAGGGCAAAGCTAATAGACATGCAACATGCAGCACGTACCTATGACGCAGGCATACTGGATACAGGAAATACCGTATATTTGACAGTAGCCGATCAATATGGCAATATGGTGTCCCTGATTCAGAGTAATTACAGAGGTATGGGATCTGGTATGGTACCTCCAGGACTGGGATTTATGCTTCAGG
>JALVRO010000251.1 GCA_027031265.1 Bacteroidales bacterium
GCACGTGTTTGTTGAGGAGTTTTTGTAGTATGACGAGGCTGCTTTTTTCGTCATCAACTAGTATTGTTCGTATTTTTTCCATTTTATTGTGTATTTGTGGTTTATATCAAATTTAGTAAATTCTAAGAACTGATGTCAAAATTAGGGAAAGTAATTATCACGGTAGTGCCAGCAGGTCTGTTGTCAGGGCTGTATTTGTCTGTTATTTGCATCTGGATATTTTTGTGATAAAGTTTGTTAATGAGTTTTATTCTTTCCTGGATATTAACCAGACCTGTGGATTTGTGACCTTTGCGGCGCTGAGCAATTTCTTTAGCTTTTTCACGTCCTATGCCATTATCGTCTATGAAACATTGGATTTTATTTTTGTCTGTTTGAATAAATTTTATGTTCAGTCTGCCGTCTCTCTGTTTGAGAGCCAGGCCGTGCCAGATAGCATTTTCGACAAATGGTTGTATTAGCATAGGCGGAATTATCCATGTAGAGGTATTAATCTGAGGGTCTACTTTTATGTCAAAGGTAAAGCTATTGTCGAACCTCATTTTTTCGAGTTCAAGGTAGATTTGCAGGGTTTGTATTTCGTTGTCCAAGGTTATGAAGTTTTGTCTGGAGTTGTCCAGTACACGACGCATCAGAGTAGCGAATTTGGTGAGGTAATAGTCAGCGTTGTCGATATCATTCTCCAGGATATATCGTCTGATGGAATTAAGAGCGTTGAAGATGAAATGCGGGTTCATCTGTGAGCGCAAGGCTTTTTGTTCGGCAAGGATAAGCTGGCGTTCGTGTTCTATTTGTTCCCTTTTATGTTTGATAACAGCATAAGAGATAACAGATACGATAAGTGTGGCGATGATGAATAGTAGAAGGTAAAAATAAGGTGTTTCTATGAAGCGGCGTTTCTTGTCGATCTGG
Source organism: Bacteroidales bacterium (assembly GCA_027031265.1). GTDB lineage: Bacteria > Bacteroidota > Bacteroidia > Bacteroidales > S143-33 > S143-33. The sequence goes on from JALVRO010000251.1 coordinate 913, forward strand.
AAGACAAGGGCATTGGGATTCCAGTGATTTTTTTCGGCAGAGGCTGTGAGATAGAGGCTATAGTGTCCGGCTGGGAGCTTGGAGAAGCGAATGTAGCGGTTGTGTGTAATGTTCCATTTATCGTCGAGGCCTTTGAGTTTATAGCGGTATACAATGTTTTTGCCGGAGCGGAAGCTAATGCCTTTGAAGTAAATTGTAAGGTTTTTTTGTCCAGGAGCGATTGTAATTTTTTCTGTACTGGGAATACGTTGATTGTCAATGAGTATGCTGTCGACGACGAGTTTTGGATAGGGGATTTTTTTCTTGATGTTAGGAGAAAAAGCCACCAGGCCATGCGTTGTGGCCAGGAATATAGTATTACTGGCCATAGCCAGGTCGCGTATTTCTTCGGCGAAAAGACCATCGGCAGGAGAGAAGTTTTCTATTGTGTATGATAGTGGAGAGGTGCTGTGTATTGTGAGGCGTGTCAGTCCTTTGTTGGTACCCAGCCAGATAGTTGTGTCGTTAACCAGGATATTGGTAATAAAATTAGTTGTAAGTCCTGTCTGGTCTGTGATGGTAGTTATGCTGCTGTCGAGTGTGTTTAGCATGATAAATCCAGCTCCACTGGTTGCCAGAAGGATAAAATTCTGGTATTGGGCAATATGATTGATACGTGTCTTGAGAATATGATGCTTTTTTCCCCAGAAAAATAAAGTAGAATCTTTAAGCGAGAAAAGTCCGTTAATGGAGCCAAGCCATATAGTGCTATCACTGGACTGGTAAATGGAGTTGGATGTGGGCACACGGTTGTCGTGGAAATAATAACATACAGAGTCGTGGCAGGCGCTAATAAAGCCATAGCTGGCTGTAGCAAGGATGTTGCCATTTAAGCCTCTGGCCAGGCTATAACCGCGTGATATTTGGGAAATTAGTTTTTTATGTCCCTGTGGTGTGATGTGATAAAGGTATTTACCGAGGAACCATGCACCATTATCTGTTATGAGTATGTCGTTGACAGTAAAGTTTTTAGGGCCTAGGTGCAAGGGTTTTATACTGAGTATTTTTTGATTGTGGATTTCTCCACTGAAAAGCTGCTGGTTAAATGTGGAGAAAAAAATCTTATTACCATGTGCTGCTATAGAGATAATGTTGTATTGCGAAAGGCCCAGGTTGTCGTAATTGACGAAATTAAAAGATGGTAGATAGTAAATACCTGATTCTGTGGTAGGTAGCCAGTAAGCGCCTTCATTATCCTGCAGGATTCGAATAGGTGATTTTTTGTCCAGGAGGTGAATAAATGCGCTGTCATAAGGTGGCCGGAATACATAAACGCCATTATAGAGAATACTTACCCACAAATTCTGGTCCTGGTCCAGATATAGTCCGCTGATTTCATCAGGGAAAGTTTTGAAGTTGGAGAAAGAATGGGCATTGAAACGGTAGAGTTTCTTGCCAAGGGAGAGAAAGTAATAATTGCGGGCTTTGATAATATGTCGGCGCAGGGCAGGCACACGAATGTTTAGCAAGATAACAGAATCTTTAACCCTGAAAGCAAAAACATTTTGTGCTGTGACTTTCTTTCTTTTGATAAAGAATGGATGGCCATGAATAAAGACAATGACATAACGGTAACTGGAAGGCAAGAGGCTGTCCAGATTAAACACACGTCCTGCAGAGTCTATTTTGTAAAATCCACCAAAATTTGGAGCAATGTAAAGGTTAAAATCATGGTCCACGAACAGGTTGTTGATGAAGTAGTTGTGAGCTAGCTTTTTTACTTTTTCGAAATATCTGTATGGGATGATTTTACCATTGTGGTAATAAGAGAGAGAGCCATCGTAACCAGCGAACCAGATGTTACCCTGTTCGTCAGGAAACATTGTAATGATCGAATTTGTGGGCAGCCCGTCTTTAACAGTATAATTAACAAAGGTCTGCCCGTCGAAGCGGGACACTCCGCGACTGGTAGCGAACCATATATATCCGACAGTATCCTGGGCCTGGGCGTAAATTTCAGAGCTAAGGATACCATCTTCGACAGAATAGTGTCTGAGGAAATAGCTTTGTGCGTTGATTCCCAGAGCATAAAAAAGTATAAGTATCAGGAGGCATATTTTTTTCATTGGCATCAGTTTTCGGTCATGTCAATGATTTCTATGTCTTTTGGCAGACGCCTGGGGTCAAAGGTGAAGAGCAAGTCTGGCATGTTGATATCTGGTTTTTCCTCGAGAATATCTACGACATAGTCAATGCCATTTTTTGCCTGGTATTTTATGCTAACGATCTGGTTAGTAGCTTTGTCTATCCACAGGCGAATGATTGAAAACTCTGATTTTTTGGGGTGCTCTGGATAAAGGTCAACAATATACATTGTCCGGCGGAGGGGGACGACTTTTCCGTTTTTCAGAGATTTTGTATCAAAGGTTGCCTGTCCACGATATAGGTATTTGAAGCCCTGGGTGTAGATGTAAAGTAATTTTTGTGGAGAGAGTATTGATTGTGACTGAGGGTCGTATAATGTGATAGTAAGCTCTTTGTCCTTTTTGTTCAGGGAATAAATTTTAATGCCGTCAGAGAATATTTCCAGGTCAGGTATGATAAGTTTGTATTTGTTCTGGCCTTTGACGAAAAGGTAACCTTTGTATTGGTCTTTGAGGCGGTTAGTAGTATCTTTATTGTCATACATCTGGTATGAAAAGTATATACGGATAGTGTTGTATGCCTGATATTTTTTGCTGATGCGGTCAAGGATTTTTTTTGCAGC